>JAEZAU010000056.1 GCA_023430325.1 Bacteroidota bacterium
ATCAGCATCCGCAACGGCTGGTTCATCACCCTGGTGAAGCCCATCTACTGGCTGTGGATGCCGCTCTTGGGCTTCGAGCCGATCATGATCGCCACCTGCTTGATCATCAACGCGTTCTACCAGTTCACCCTGCACTCGCAACTGGTGCCATCCTACGGCTGGTGGGAGAACATCTTCAACTCATCGCACGTGCACGTGGTACACCACAGCTGCAACACCGAATACCTGGACAAGAACCACGGCGGCATCTTCACCTTCTGGGACCGCATCTACAACACCTGGCAGCGCCCGATCGAAGGCGTGGTGCCCAAATTCGGCATCAGCCACGATCCCGGCACCAACAACCCGATCACGCACAACCTCTTCGAGTTCCAAGAGATCTGGCGCGATGTGAAGAAGGCGCCGACGCTCAAGGCCAAGCTCATGTACATCTTCGGCCCGCCCGGCTGGAGCCACGATGGCAGCAGCATGACCAGCCGCCAGCTACAGGCGCAGTTAAAGCGGGAGAAGCTGGAAGCCGAAAAAGCGGAGGTGAAGTTGGAGCCGGTGGCGGCGTAGGTGATGCGGAATTGCATCATCTGATCTTCTGATCATCTGATCGGAATTTGGGCGCCTTAACGGGCTGTCCGCTGTGGCCGGCTTGCGTTCACCGGCGGCTGCGGCGCTCCGGTGGCTTCCTCCGGTCGCCTCCTCGCTGCACGCATCCGCACGGTGCCCGCTGCGCCGGGCCGCCGCTTCCATCCCTGGCGCAGATCTGGCAGTCATCCGATCCATGATATTCCCGGTAAGCGAACAGCATCTCCTTGAGTTGTTGCAGCCAAAAAAAGAGGAGACCTCCCAGCCTCCTCTTTTTGATTCGATCATATCGTATCAAGCGTGCTCATGCACACCTTCCTTGATCTCTTCGATCATCTTCTTATTGAACGCATCCAGATCCTCGGGTGACCGGCTTGTCACCAGACCTCGATCCACCACTACTTCTGAATCTTCCCAGATCGCACCTGCATTCTTCAGATCGGTGCTCACACTGTGGAACGAGGTCATGCGCTTGCCACGAACCACGTCCGCTTCGATCAGCAGTTGTGGTCCATGGCAGATCGCAGCGACCGGTTTCTTTGCATCGAAGAACGCACGCACGAACTCCACGGCCTTTTTCTCACGACGTAACTTATCAGGGTTTATCACTCCGCCGGGCAACATCAACGCATCATAATCCTGGGCCTTTGCTTCATCCAGTGTGCGATCCACCTTCTGGCTTCCGCCCCAGTCTCCCTTGTTCCATCCTTTTATGTTCCCACTCTTTGGCGCAATGATCTCCACGGTGGCGCCAGCTTCTTTCAATGCCTTGAACGGAGAGGTAAGTTCACTCTCTTCAAATCCATCCGTGGCGAGAATGGCCACTCTCTTTTGCTTCAGGTTCTCATTCATCGTCTTATATCCTTTATGACCCTTGCGGGCCGTTCAACATTCAGCAACTACTACCGATCCGGTGCCGTAGTAGCCCAGCTGACCGATCGCACCGGAAACGACAAGCCCCGCAATGGCGGACCATCGCAGGGCTTGTTCGATAGGCGGATCTGCCAGATCAGCTGTTCTTGCTTCGTGAGCCACCGCGGCTGCTGCTGGAACTGCTGGAGCTCTTGCTGCGACCACTGGCGCTCGATCCACCGCGGGAACTGCTGCTCGCGTTGCTGCCCGACTTGCGGCCACTGGCCGACTTCGATCCACCGCTATTACCACCATTCCTTGTTGCCATGTCTTGAAGTATTATGATCTTCTTGAATTAGATAGATCGAACGGCGTTGCGCTATTCCGGTGCCGATCCATTTCCACGTTCATTACCATTACATGACTGAGGAAAATTCTTCTGCCTGGGAATTCTCAGCGGGGACATGGCGGCACATCCAAGCGAACGTGCACTGAAACCGCGCGCTTCCTTCACACGTAGAACGGCTCGAATAACGCCACCATGGTGAACGCCAGTCCACTCTATGTTGAGCATACCACTCGGATAAGTTCCGATCGCTCGGAAATGCAACGCCTTGCCAGGCAGGTACGCTCGTTACAGGATCGCCTGGCCCAGGCCAATAAGGAGATCGAGCTATTGAGCGCCGAGCGCGATGAACTGGTAGAGGCGATAAAGAGCTGGGCGAACGACGAAAGGGCTTAACGACCTTCCACCGTCACTTTGGCGCTGGCATAACGGATGCCGCCAGCGATCACGCTGACCAGATAAGTCCCGTTGCTCCACGCATCCGCATCGATCACGGCTTTTCCTTGGGACGCAGGCCGGACCACATGGATCACACGGCCACTGAGATCCGTGACCTCGATAAGATCGGCGTGCACCACACCATACGGATATTGGACGATGAACCGATCGAGGCTCGGGTTCGGATAGATCTCTGGACGATCGTCCATCGTACTCTCATTCATGCCAACGGTGCCACAATAAGCCCCATCGAATGCCGTAAGGCTGCTGCCGGGCGCAAGCCATTCCTTCAGCTTCTGGTTCGATGGATTCGGATTGCTGGTCCAATGATGGCTCATTTTTCCATAGTGGTCAGGCGCTGTGGGCGTATCACAGAACGACCCGCCACCGGTGAGCGTGCCCACCACCCGCTTCTCCTGATCGAAGATCGGTGAACCGGAAGAACCGCCTTCAGTGACACCATGTCCATTCTCGGTACCCACCCAGATCACCCGCCAATGTGTTCCATTGATCCCCCAACCGGAAGTGATGAGCTGGTTGGTGTACGTGCTTATCTTCTTGCGATCGCCTGATGGGTGATGGATCCCTTTCCCACTTTGTGCGCCGATGTTGTTCGCGTTCCATCCGGCGAAGTAGGTCCCCATTTCCGGAGAGATCGGCGTATTCAATTCCAATAACATGAAGTCAGAACCGTTGTTACCACCATTGTCCTGGCTGCTTGCCCGCTTTATACATCCCGTACGATCCACACCTTGGAAGATCTGCCCGGCTTCACACCCGGCTCGTTGATAGTTGAACCGGAAGATGTATTGATTGAGATTGGCGGTGGTACTGAACACTCCGCAATGCAACGCCGTAAGTATGTATGAAGCGCAATTCTGGTTCGTGTTGTTCATCACCACTCCGCTGCACCAGCCTGTACCGCTCGGGTCTACCACACGCAGGCGTACCGTTGCATCGCGCTGGGCCTGCCAGCCATCACCTTCCGAACAGTTCACATCCACCTGGCAGGTATCGGACATCTTGGGCGC
>JAEZAU010000154.1 GCA_023430325.1 Bacteroidota bacterium
CCCAGCAGATGCCGCACGATCGTCGTTTTACCTGCTCCCGATGGCGCTGAGAAAATGATGCAACGTCCTTCCATTCAAAGGACATTGAGCACTTGTTCCTTCACCTTCTCCAACTCGTCCTTCATCATCACCACAAGCCGTTGGATAGTTGCATCATTCGCCTTCGAGCCAAGTGTATTGATCTCGCGGCCCATCTCCTGGCCGATGAAGCTCAATTTCCTGCCTTGTTGAGGTTCGCCGTTCATCGTTTCAATGAAGTAGTGGCAGTGAGATCGCAGCCGCACCTTCTCTTCGGTGATGTCCAGTTTCTCAAGGTAATAGACCAGTTCCTGCTCGAAACGATCCTGGTCCACATTCGCTTGTAGATCCGCGAGTTTTCCTTTGATCCGTTCCCGGGTACGATCGATGCGGTTGGTATCCATTCCTTCGATCTGCACCAGCAGATCCTCGATCGTCTTTACACGTGCACCCAGATCGTTCGCGAGCCGTTCGCCTTCGCTCTTCCGGAATCTCTCGAATTCTTTCGTCGCCTGCTCGATCAACGCCTTCACGCTCTCCCATTCTTCTTCATCGGCAGTATCCGGCGCGGTCACCAACACATCGGGCATGCGCAGCACGAATTGAAGCACATCGATCTGCGATCCGGGGTCCATTTCCTTTATCAACGTAGAGAGATCTTCGTGATAAAGCTTCACCAGATCGCGATCGAAGCGTGTGCGTTTGATGCCCTGCTGGCCATCCACGTTCACGTAGACCTCCACCTTGCCACGTACCACACGATCGTTGAGGAATTGGCGCGTATCGGCTTCCTTTTCCTTGTAACCGTTCGGCAGTCGCACCAGCAGATCGAGGCCTTTGCTATTGAGCGAACGGATCTCCACCGTGACACGGCGATCGTTCACCACACCTTCAGCGCGGCCAAAACCCGTCATGGAAAGGATCATCGCGGCCAAAGGTAGTTTCAGAGCGGTTCAGCCCGTTATTGATCGGAATGGAATGATGAGTGCCAGTTACGACCAAAAGGTTCCGTACCTACGGCACGGAAATACCTAGCGCGCATTCGGATTCTACCAATATGCGGTCCCTACGGGACCAAGAAGCCATCATGGCATCTTACGATAGCCGTTTCACGGATCAACGTCCCATAGGGACGATATGTCGGTAGAATTTCGCTGTCGCGGATCATGCGTGCCGTAGGTACGCCACCTCACTCCGCCCGCTTCCCACCCTGGCTCACGATGTACACACCGGTGCAGATCATCAACGCGCACACCAATTGTACTACGCCCAACGTCGCATCATACTGGCCAGGCAGACCGATCCGATCGGAACCGATCCGCATGAAGAGCCACGTGACCACCACCGCCAGCAGCGGCTGCAGGTAGATATACATGCCCACTACGCTCGGTTGCAGGATACGCAGCGCCCAGGTGTTCAGCAGGTACGCTACGAACGTCACCATCACCACCACGAATCCCAGCGCGAGATACACCGTCAGCGCCAACGATCTCCATTCCACCGCCAGCAGATCCGCGGCACCGAACGGCGTCACCAGCAGCAACCCGAAAAGGAAACACCAGCTCATCACTGTGACCGCGGAATAGCGTGCCATCAATGGTTTCACGATCACCAGGAAGATGGCATAGCTGATCGCGTTGATCAAAATGAACAGATCGCCAAGCCACGAACTGCCCGTACTTGCGCCCGTGGTGGAAGCAAAGATCAACGCCACCGCACCGGCAGCGCCCAACACCACACCGAAGATCTTCTTCCAGGTGATACGCTCACCGATCAACAGGCTGCTCATCACCAGCACCAGGATCGGCGTGGCCACCATGATGATGCTGCTATCGATCGGCGATGTTCGCATCAGGCCTTCAAAGAACATCAGCTGGTTGACCGCCACACCGAAGAACGCGCACAGAAAAAGGCGCTTCAGATCTGCAGGTGCCACGCGTTGTGGAAGCACCGCTCGCATCATCCAGAAAAACAGGCCGGCACCGATCACACGCAGCAGGATGAACGCACCGGGCTGGATCACCTGCGGCATCAGACCTTTGGCCACCACGTAATTCACCCCGTAGATGAAGTTCACCGTGAAGAGCGCGATATGGGCCAGCGGTCGGCGGGACATCCGTTACGAAACGATCCAACGGGTAACTTGGCCCCGCAAAGAATTCCAAAGGTAGAATGGACGGGAATGACGCTGCGCAAAATGAAAAGGAGTTCCGATCGAACTTCCGCATGCGCCGTGTCCTCATTCCGGTCCTGCTGGGGTTGATCGCGGCCGGCTGGCTGCTCTGGCGCGATCTCAGCAAGGTGCGTTTTGAAGTGGTGCCTGCCGGTACAGGCGAATACGAATGGATCGGATCGGGCCAAAGCGCCATCCCCAACCTCGAAGATCCCGATCAGTTCCGGCTTGCCGAACATGGCAATGGCGATTACAGCCAGATGACGGCCACCGAGATCCTGCGATCCATTGATTGGACCTGGTACAGTACCGTATGGATGATCCTGGCCGTCATCGCCACCGCGTTTCGCGATCTCGGTTACATCTATCGTATACGTGTGCTCTCCGATGGAAGGCTCAATTGGCGGCAATCCTTCGATGTCACCATGCTTTGGGAATTCGCTTCCTCCATCACCCCGAGCGTGGTCGGCGGCTCCGGCGTTGCCATGTTCATCATCAATCGCGAAGGCATTCCGCTGGGCCGCGCCACATCCATCGTGCTGGTCACCGCGCTCATGGACGAACTCTTCTATGTGCTCATGGTGCCGATCGTCTTCCTGGCCGTTGGCGCAGGCAAACTTTTCCCGGAGCAACTGAACAATGCATTCTGGGGGCTTCCGATCGGCACCATTTTCTGGATCGGGTACAGCCTCATCTTCCTAGTGACACTGCTCATTTTCTACAGCGTTTTCTTCAAGCCACGCGCGTTCAAATACATCCTGCTCAACATCTTCAAACTGCGCATCCTGCGGCGTTGGCGGCCCATGGTCATCAAGGTGGGCGATGATATCGTGATCACTTCCGCTGAGCTTCGCGATAAATCGATCGGCTTCTGGAGCAAGGCTTTCGGCGCCACCATCTTCTCCTGGGCATCACGTTTCCTGGTCATCAACTTCATTGCCGCGGCCTTCTTCACCATCAATGATCACCTGCTGTTGTACGCGCGCCAGTTGATGATGTGGGTCATCCTGCTGATCAGTCCCACCCCCGGCGGAAGCGGCGTGGCAGAAGTAGCGTTCGCCGGTTTCTTCCGTGATCTGCTGCCGGCCGTAGGCTATATCGCAGCCATAGCCGTCATCTGGCGCCTGCTCAGCTACTACCTCTATCTTTTCCTCGGCATGCTCGTACTGCCACGCTGGATCAGGCGGGCGGATGTGAAGAAGGAGGAAGGTTGAGGGTTGGAGGTTGATACATGGTTGAGGGTTGAATTTCTTGGATCGGCTCCCTCTCCTCGGGAGAGGGCCGGGGTGAGGGTTTGGGCGTGCCGGTTCGAAGACTCACCGTCGCGCTCTCCGCTGTACTCCTCGCTGCGCTGCGGGGTGCCGCTGCGATCGCTCACGCGCTGGCGCAGTGACCGATGGATCTGAATTATGATATCTATCTTTCTACTCGATCTAGGAAATATGCGTCTACTGTTTTCACTGCTCCTGTGCGCGAGTGCATCCACGCTTCATCCTTGTGAATGTCGAAGCTTGGTAACTGTCGATTGGGACCAAAGCATAGTCAGACATTATATGAATACCAGTGACGTGATATTCATCGGAGAATTGGCTGGCCTAGAAGAGGGACATTACTTTCTTAAGGTTCTTCACGTTTTCAAGGGAGATTTACACTCGGGCCAAGTTGTTCGTGGCGATGAGCTAACAAGTTGTTCCGGTTGGCCGAACGGAAATAGCAAGTCCGCATGGATATATTATGGCAACTATGCAGTCTCAGGAGGCATCATGCGAATGGACTACACTCAGTGCGGGCCAACCCGGAATCTATCTGAGCCAAGGTTCTATACCCACGAGAAGAATAACGAGTATTGGAAGTTGGAGCTAGCAATGTTGAACAACCTATTCAACACTGACATTGACTTTCCTTTAGACCATAAATGAAGTCGCATCCTGTACTGCTCCATGCAAAACCATGCGATGAACCCTA
>JAEZAU010000167.1 GCA_023430325.1 Bacteroidota bacterium
GACGCGGAACGTGTCTATCAGGTTGGCGGCCAACAGCACCAGCAGCGCATTGATCACCAGGATGAAGAGGCCGAGTGTGAGAACGGTGACCGGCAAAGTGAGCAGGATGAGCAGTGGCTTCAGGAAAGTGTTAAGCAGGCCGAGCACGATCGCCACGGTAAGCGCCGTGACCAGATCAAGCGCTTCCACGCCGCGCAAGAGCAGGTCGGCCACCAGCACGGCAATGGTGGAGATCACAAGTTTGAGGATGATGTTCATCTGGAGCACAAGCTAAAAACAAAAAGGGCCACCCCGTAGGACAGCCCTCTTCGTCCGGCTGGCGAACAGCCGAAAGCACGCAAGCCTAGCGCTCGCGACGCTCTTCATTGCGCATGTCAGTGCGCTCGTTGCGGCTCTCGTTCTCCTGGCCCTGATTCTGTCCGCGGGTCTGCTCGGTGTTCTGGCTTTGTCCGCGGGTCTGCTCGTTGCGGCTCTCGTTCCGGGTCTCCTGGTTGCGGTTCTGCTCGTTGCGATCCTGATTCCGCTGCTCGTTGCGATCTTCTTCTTTCATCTCTTTAAGGCATTAGTGCTTGTACGATCTTACCTGCGATCGCAATGCCGATCGGTACTTGAATAGCGATGGCTTTGATGAACCTGGAATAAACGTAGAACGAACAATGGCTTTTCGTTCAAACCGGGAATGGAACGCTCGCCCACAGATCTTGTACCCTTCACAAGCGGAGCATGATAAACGATCGCGATCTTAGAATGGCGGACCAGTTGATCTAATTGGATCCTTCACATATTCCAGCAACCTCTGTTCCCATGTGAACGGTGAATATTTCCAGGGAGCTCGCGTTGTATTAGTGTAGTGATCCTGCCCAACTTGCACCCGATGATGACCAGGCGATCGCTCTGCTTGCTGCTGATCCTCCCGTTCTCGATCATTCTAAAAGCACAGAGCGTTCCTGTGCATGTGAACGCACCGCCGTTCGTAGACCTTCAGTCGTCGAAGATCCAGCATCCTGGTAACGATGGACAATGGAAAGGCTGGCTCCAGAAGCTCGATGATCTCGTTTTCGACGGTCGTGGCAAGATCGATATCGTTCACCTCGGTGGTTCGCACATACAAGCCGATATGTGGAGCATGCAACTGCGCCATCGGCTTCAACATTATGTGCCCGGTGTGCGTGGCGGCCGCGGATTCATCTTCCCGTACAATATGGCGAAGAGCAACAACCCGTTCTGGTATTTTCCTGAATTCAGCGGCAATTGGACGTTCATAAAGAACACGCAGGCCGATGCACCCGCCGGTCTGGGTCTTGCAGGTTATTCGGTCACCACCACTGATTCCATCGCCACCTTGAAAGTGAGTTTCCGTGGTGATGTATATGAAGGCTACACGTTCGATCGCGTGAAGGTCTTGCACCGGCAGGATAGTTCGTTCTCCATCGAAGCGTTCAGCAACGACACCACATTGCACATCACCGAGCAGAACGATCCCGAACGCGGCTACACGGAATTCATTTTCTCCGCACCAACCGATACGCTTCACTTGCGCTTCCTGAAAGAGAACGTGCATCAACTGCGTTTCACCCTGAACGGCATCATCCTGGAAAATGATGACCCCGGCTTCATCTATCATGCGAGCGGTGTCAATGGTGCCAGTACAGACAGCTGGCTGCGTTGCGATCGTTTCGCGGCTGATCTTTCATTGATCGGTCCCGATCTTGTCATCTTTTCCATCGGCATCAACGATGCGCATTCCAGCGAATTCAGCCACGATCGCTATAAGAGGAACTACAAGGAACTTATCTCGCGCATCCGATCGGTGGCGCCCGGAGCGGCCATATTGCTCACCACCAACACCGACAGTTTCGTGAACCGGAGAATACCCAACAAGAACGCTTCCGCCGTACGCGAAGTGATGATGGAATTGGGAGCGGAAGAAGGTGTGGCAGTGTGGGACACCTGGGGCGTAATGGGCGGTGAAGGCAGTATCCGCACATGGGAAGATGCGGGCCTGGCCAAGAAGGATCGCGTCCATTTCAACCGTGCCGGTTACTCACTGCTCGGCGATCTCCTCTTCAGCGCGTTGATACAGGACCACGGCGATCATATCCTGCAACGCTACGGTCATTGATCCGGTGTCGATCGATGTTCTTTTTTTTGGGCGAATGCCGGCCTAAAAGCGGCCGTCACCGGGCTATCCGCTATACTCCTCGCCGGCCAAATGCGCCAGCTGCGGGGTGCCGCTCCTATCCCTCTCGCAGATCGGACCTGCTGCGCAACTGATCTCGTCGGTGAGCTGCACATCATCTGATCTGATCATCTGATCTTCTGATCGAGTAAATTTGTCCTCCTTTTCCCGGACCGTTCCCTTTTCCAGCGCGGCCGTGGCTGAAGGAAGCTGCCGATCGGCAGCAAGGAGAAGATCTTGAAGACAGCGACATCCACCGCACCTGCGGAACAACATACCGGTGAGGACGAATTCATCGAAGTGCTCGGCGCACGCGTCCACAACCTCAAGAACATCGATGTGCGCATCCCGCGCGATCAACTGGTGGTCATCACCGGTCTCAGCGGCAGCGGAAAGAGCAGCCTCGCGTTCGATACGATCCATGCTGAAGGCCAGCGCCGCTACATCGAAACGTTCAATGCTTATGCACGGCAATTCCTCGGCGGCATCGAACGGCCCGATGTGGACATGATCAGCGGCCTCAGCCCGGTTATCGCGATCGAACAGAAAACGATCAGCCGCAATCCGCGATCCACCGTGGGCACCATCACGGAGATCTACGATCTGTTGCGCCTGCTCTACGCGCGCATCGCCAACGCATACAGCTATGCCACCGGAGAGTTGATGGTGCGGTATACCGAAAAGCAGATCGTAGATCTCGTTCTCCAGGAGTACAATGGCCGCGATGTGCTTGTGCTCGCACCCGTGATCCGTGGCCGTAAAGGGCATTATCGCGAGCTCTTCGAGCAGTTCCTGCGCCAGGGTTTTCTCCGCGCACGCGTCGATGGCAAGGTGATCGACCTTACCACGCGACCGCGCCTGGATCGTTACAAGGTGCACGACATTGAACTGGTCATCGATCGGATCAAGATCAGTGAGAGCGGGCGCAAACGTTTGGCGGAAACGATCACCACCGCGCTCAAATACGGCAAGGGCAATCTGATGGTGGCCGATGTGAAGGATGAACGTGTGCGTTACCTCAGCCGGCATCTGATGTGCCCCACCACAGGCATCGCGTACGAAGAACCCGAACCGAACCTCTTCAGCTTCAACAGCCCGTACGGTGCATGTCCCAAATGCAGCGGCCTTGGCCAGATCACCGACGTGGCGCTGGACAAGATCGTTCCCGATCGAAGCAAAAGCGTTAAGAAAGGCGGAATTGTTCCTATCGGTCCATACAAGAACTCATGGATCTTCAAGCAGATCGAGGCAGTGCTCCAGAATTTCGGTCACGACCTCGATACGCCGATCGAAGAGATGGAGGAGTCCGTGCTGGCCGCAATGTTGAACGGACTCGATGAACCGCTGAAGGTCACCAGCAGCATCGGCCTAAGCGATCGCAACGTTCAGTTCGAAGGCATCATCCCGTTCATCCTTGAGCAGGCGGAGGAAGGCCCGAAGACCGCGCAGAAATGGGCGGCCAGCTTCACGCACATGATCACATGTCCTGAGTGCAAAGGCAGCCGCTTGAAGAAGACCGCGCTCTACTTCCGCATCGAGGACAAGAACATCTTCGATCTGGCCAGTATGAGCATCAGTGGACTGCATGAGTTCATGAGCGGCCTCACCGATCGGCTCGATGAAAAGAAAGCTTTGATCGCGAAGGAAGCCGTGAAGGAAGTGACATCACGCTCGAAATTCCTGCTGGATGTCGGTCTGGAATACCTCACGCTCGATCGAAGTGCAAGGACGCTAAGCGGCGGTGAAGCTCAGCGGATCCGATTGGCCACACAGATCGGCAGCCAACTCACCGGCGTGCTCTATATCCTGGACGAACCGAGCATCGGCCTTCACCAACGCGATGACCAGCGGTTGATCGGAAGCCTGCGAAGCTTGCGTGATGGTGGCAACAGCGTACTCGTTGTCGAACACGACAAGGAGATGATGATGAGCGCCGATCACCTGATCGACATCGGCCCGGGTGCCGGTGAACACGGTGGAAGGATCATTGCACAAGGCCATCCCCATGATCTTGCGCAAGGCGAAAGCGTTACCGCCAAATATCTGCGCAACGAGATGCGGATCGAGATCCCGAAGGAGCGAAGGAAAGGCAGTGGCGAACGGGTGATATTGAAAGGCGCACGCGGCAACAACCTGAAGAACGTAACGGTTGACTTTCCCCTCGGAAAATTCATCTGCGTAACAGGTGTCAGTGGAAGCGGCAAGAGCACCTTGATCGGCGACACCCTCTACCCCATCCTCAGCCAGCACTTCTACCGCAGCGACCTGGAGCCGCTGGCATATGACAAGATCGAAGGACTGAAGCATGTCGACAAAGTGATCGAGGTGGACCAAAGCCCGATCGGGCGTACGCCGCGAAGCAATCCGGCCACGTACACCGGCCTCTTCGATCACATACGTGAATTGTACGCACAGCTACCGAGCGCAAAGATCCGCGGCTACAAGGCCGGGCGTTTCAGTTTCAATACCGCTGGCGGCCGTTGCGAGACCTGCAAAGGCGCGGGCGTTCGGGTGATCGAAATGAATTTTCTACCGGACGTAAGTGTTCCATGCGAAACATGCCGTGGCAAACGCTTCGATCGGGAGACCCTGGAAGTGCGCTACAAAGGCCGCAGCATCGCCGATGTTCTCGCGATGAGCGTTGAGGAAGCATTATCGCATTTCAGCGATATTCCACAGATCAACCTGAAGCTGCGCACGCTGATGGATGTAGGTCTTGGATATGTTACGCTCGGTCAGAGCAGCACCACGGTGAGCGGTGGCGAGGCGCAACGGATCAAGCTCGCGACAGAACTAAGCAAGCGCGACACCGGCCGCACCTTTTATATCCTCGATGAGCCGACCACCGGTTTGCATTTCGACGATGTGAAACAGCTGATCAATGTCCTTGATCGATTGGTGGATAAAGGCAATACGGTGCTGGTTATCGAACACAACATGGACATCATCAAGGTGGCCGATCACGTCATTGACATGGGCCCTGAAGGTGGGGCTGGCGGTGGCCAGGTGGTGGCTCGCGGAACCCCCGAAGATGTGGTGATGATGGCCAAAGGCCATACCTATCCGTACTTGTTGCACGAATTGAACGCGAATTAGATCGACATTTGCGCAGATAACGCAGTTGTAATGAGCGAAGTAAAAGCCGATCCCGAGAGCGAACGCCGGATCAAGAAAGCCTTCAAACGAAAAGGCTGGAGTGAAATAAAGGCCAACGATAGTTGGGCGATATTCAAGATGATGGGCGAATTGGTGGAAGGCTTCGAGGCCATGCAGCGGATACGTCCGTGCGTGAGCATCTTCGGCAGTGCCAGAACTCTTCCTGACCGGCCCGAATACAAGCTGGCCGAGGAGATCGCCTTTCAACTGACCCAGCATGGCTATGGGGTGATCACTGGCGGTGGACCCGGCATCATGGAAGCTGCGAACAAAGGTGCACAACGCGGGAACGGGACCAGCGTGGGCCTTAACATCGAGCTTCCGTTCGAGCAGGAACCGAACCCATACATAGACAAAGGCAAGAGCATCAATTTCGACTACTTCTTCGTGCGAAAGGTGATGTTCGTGAAATACAGCCAGGGCTTCATCATTCTGCCCGGGGGCTTCGGTACGTTGGATGAACTGTTCGAGTCATTGACACTGATCCAGACACAGAAGATCGGCCGTTTCCCCGTGATCATGGTGGGCAAGGCCTACTGGCAGGGACTGATCGATTGGATGCGCACGATCATGGGCGAAAAGCACTTCAACATCAACCCGCATGATCTGGATCTTTTCACCGTGGTGGATACACCTGAAGAAGCGGTGGAGTGCATCAACAGCTTCTACTCGAAGTATATGTTGAAGCCGAATTTCTAGTCGCAGCAGAAGATCACTTTGTCACTGCGCCAGCGCGCCAGGGATAGCAGCGTAAAGCCCGCAGCGTAGCGAGGACTTGAAGCGGATAGCCCGGTGCTGTAACCTCACCCGTTCACCCCTCTTCAAAAGAGAGGGGAGATCTTTCTGGAACGGCAGGCGCCCAAATGAACATTCCGATCGGCGTTCTTCAACACACTACTGTTCGCACTTGACCATTCGATCGGTACAGGCCAGTTAGGAGCCCGGATACTTTTGGACGCATCGAAAACCGCTCGTCCACAAAGATCCGCGCATGATGAACCAATTGGTGGTACTCGTTAACCTCATCGGTCTTTTCATCATCGATACGTTCTTCCTCGCCGACATCAGCATCACGCAGAACATTCCCGCGAGCATGCAGCCAGGGAGCGAAGTACGCGTCACGGTCACCGTGAACAAGGCGGATCTGGCAGGTTTCGCAAAATTGCAGCTCGATCTGCCCGAAGGCCTGAGCGCCACTGCGATCGATACGAAAGGCGCTTCGTTCACCTTCGCCGATGGCAAGGCCAAGTTCATCTGGATGGCATTGCCCACCACACCGACCTTCAAGATCACTTATACGCTCTCGGCGTCGGCCAGCGCGCAAGGCCTTCTTCCGATCACCGGGCGGCTGTCATACATAGAGAACAACGAGCGCAGGAGTTATGAACTTCCGCCGGTGAAGGTGGATCTCGGAACACCTGGCCTGGCCACCAACGTGAATGAAGGTCCGGCGGCGGAGGATCTGGTATCTGCCGGTAAGGGAGCACCTGTTAACAAGCAACGCATTGCGGTGATAGATGATGTGGCAGGCAAAGGACCGGCACAAGGCCCTGGTGGCGTATCCGTACAACGCACGATAACCCCGTTGAGCGCAACGGAGATGCAAGTGGAGGTATCGATCAAGAAGAGCGATCTGCGCGGCTTCGGGAAACTGCAGGAGAACATTCCCCAAGGGTTCACTGCCTTGGAACAGAGCAGTGAGGAAGCGATCTTCACTGCTCAAGCTCAGATCGTGAAATTCGTCTGGCTCAACCTTCCGGTGCGCAATGAACTGAAGGTGGTCTACAAACTTCGCGCGAACGACAGGCCCGAAGGTGAATACACCATCGATGGCGACTTCGGTTATCTGTTGAACGATGAGACACAGCGTGTACCCATCGGGGCCTCGAAATTCTTCATCGGCCCACGGGCCTTGGAAGCGATCGCGCAGGATGAGCAGAACATCCGGCCTGAACCGCAGACAGACCCCAAGCTGGATACCAAGCCGCGACCCGATCCTGTGCAGCCCAAGGAAAAGGAACAGCCTGTGGTGCAAAAGCCGAAACCCTCACCTCCAGTAAAGCCGGCGATCACCGGTCCTGAGAAAGGCATCCTTTATAAGGTGCAGATCAGCGCTGCGCATCGCGAAGTGGGAAAACCCTATTTTGTACAACGGCACAAGTACCATGGCGAATTCATGATCGAAAGGCACCAGGGCTGGATCAAGTATGTGACCGGCAGGTTCGGAACTTATGGCGAAGCGCGCGACCAGCGGCAGGCCTTCGTGAACGCAGGCCATAATTTCCCCGGACCGTTCGTTACCGCATACAACAACGGTGAGCGTATCACCGTGCAGGAAGCACTTCTTCTGAGCGGCCAACAATGGGCGCAATGATCCGTCACTGAATGCACCACCGCACCACCTCATACATCGATGGCCGCTGGATAGCGGTGGTGGCGGTATTGGTATCGGGTCTTCAACTTTCCGCGCAACAGGATACGGTTCCCACCGCTACTGAGGAATTCAAGCTGAGGCCTTCCTTCGGCATCGGTGCCGGCATGTTCTCCTTCTTCGGTGATGTGGGCAACGATCATGGATCGTACAATCCGCTGGTGACACGCATCGGCTATGAATTGCGCGCCACCACGCCGATAACACCCTGGCTGGAAGGAGGACTCTATGCTTTGCACGGGCGCCTCGGCGTTAACGAACGCAGCCTCTCACGCAACCTGAATTTCGAATCGCGGATCACTGTCGGGGGTCTCCAGTTCCGGTACAATTTCCATCATCTGCTCAACCCCGGCCGCAAGGTGGAACCGTTCTTTACCGTGGGATTCGAGTCCGTGGAATTCCTTACCAAGACGGACCTGTACGATCGCGAAGGGCGCATGTACAATTACTGGAGCGATGGAAGCATCCGCGATATAGCCGAGAACGCTCCCAACGCTGCGGATGCATCCATCATACAACGCGACTATACGTATGAGAGCGATGTGCGCGAGTTGAATTCCGATGGCTTCGGCAAATACCTGGAGCGCACATGGGCCCTACCCGTTGGCATCGGCGCACGAATGGACTTTGGTGGTGGGTTCGATCTGCGCGTGGGCACTACGATCCACTATACCATGAGCGACTTTATCGATGGGGTTAGCGATCAAAGCGTGGAGAACAGGAAAGGCGATAGCCGCAACGATCGTTTCATCTACTCATCCGTTTCGATCGGGTATGCCGTGCCGCTTCAACGCAAAGCGAAACAACCCAGAACAACACCGCTCAAGTCCGAAGAGCTCGATCTCATCGTTCTCAATGAAGATGAGGATGGCGATGGCATAAAGGACGTGCGCGACTGGTGCCCCCACACTCCTTCAGGCACCAGTGTGGACCTGAAAGGCTGCCCGGTGGATGGTGACATGGACATTGTTCCCGACTACCGCGATGATGAACTGAACACCGATCTGGGCGCGCCCGTGGACATGCGGGGCGTTTCACTTACCGATGAGGACTTTCTGAAGCGTTATCTGGCCTTCCGCGATTCGGGCAACGTGGCCATGAACTATTCACGGGTGGAAAGCTTCGGCCCCATGCCGCCACGCAAGGATAGCAAACGTGTCTATGTGGTGCAGGTGGGCTCGCAGGTGGAAGGCATCAACGAAGACCTCATCCAAAAGATCCTCAGCATTCCCGATGTGCGTACGATCGAACGGAACGACACCACCTATTATGTGGTGGGCAACTACGAGAAACTTCCCGAAGCACTGCGTCGCGAACTTGAATTGAGCGCGGGTGGCATCGAGGGCATGGTCATGGCCGAAGAGAACGGCAAGCTCATCGACATCTCCAAGCAGACCGTGCTCGAACGTGCGCGGCTTTCCGGTGAAGAGCGTGCAGAAGAAAGCCGTGGTGCCATCATCCGCGTGCAACTGGGTGCCTTCCGTCACAAGGTGGCCGATGCATTGTTCAAGGACATGGAAGGCGTGGTGGCATTGAAGGGCGATGATGGCATCACACGCTATTTCAGCGGATCGTTCACCGACATCAACCAGGCTGCACAGCACAAAGTGCAGATGCTGCTAAGGGGTTTTGAAGGGGCATTCCTGGTGGCGTACAAGGATGGAAAACGCGTGTCACTGAAAGAGGCTGGTGCCATTCCCACCGGTCCAGAGGATCTCTCGAAACTTCCTCCCAGCAGCCTCAACAAGGAATTGCTCGTGTACCGCGTGCAGGTGGCCACCTTCGCAGGCAATACACCGATCGATGCCATGGCAGACATCCTGGAACTTGGCGAAGTGCGCCCCGTACCAGGCCAGGGAACGGTGAGATATTTCCATGGATCGTTCGAGACACGTGAAGAAGCCGAGAAAGCCATGGAGAAGATCCGCGCAAAGGGCTTCCAAGATGCGTTCGTCGTAGGCGACGTGCATGGCCACATCATCACCGCAGATGATGCCGATCATCTGTTAGGCCGGTAGATCGTATCGCTCTGTTATTGGGCGAAATTTTTCAAGGGCGTTTCTTCGCCTGCAAGTCCTCCCTGCGGTCCGGGCTTTCCGGCTGCGCCACTTACGCAGATCATCCTCATCCATAGGCATACGATCACTGGAATTCGATCCGTCCATCGCACCGAGCACGATAAAAAGCCACATTTGCAATAGCGGATCGGCCCGATCCGTTCCACGCTCAAGGATCACCACACTCATGCCATCTTCCAGCCTGTCAAAGCAATTGCTCTGGCACATCGTTGCGTGCCTTCTCCTTCTCGCTGCATGCCGCAGCAACGATCAGCGGCTGGAACCCGATCGGGCGTTCACTCCCTTCATACCGGCATTCACCGCAGGCCATATCAGCGCACGATCGCCGATCGTGGTCCGCATTGCCGATGATCAGCGCCTGGCAGATACCAGCGATGCAGTGCTGCAAGGACTCTTCGATCTGGAACCTGCCGTGAAAGGCCGTGTCACCATACAGGATCGCAACACGTTCGTCTTCCAGCCCGATGCACGTCTGGAACAGGATCGCACATACACCGTCACCTTTCATCTCGGCAAGGTGGTCGATGTGAAAAAGGAACTGAACGATTTCAAATTCCAGATCACCACGTTCGCTCAGAACATCAATGCACATGTGAGTGAGATGCGATCCATTTCGCCCAATGACCTCACCTGGCAGCGGCTTCATGTTTCGGTATCCACTTCAGATGATGCCACCGGCCAGCCTTTGGAGGATTGTTTCACCGTAACGCAAGGCGATCGTACGCTGCCGCTGCAATGGGAACATGATGTGGATGGCCGTACGCATCGTTTCACGGTGGACAGTATTCGTCGTGGAGATGATGCCAGCACGGTCACCATTGGCTGGAACGGGGATAAGATCGGTGCCAGGGACAACAAGGAGTCCATCGATCAGGAGATCCCTTCCATCAATACTCTTGCATTGATCTCATCACACACCAACACTGATGGTGAACAACAGGCCGTGCTCCAATTCTCCGATCCGTTGGATGCAGAACAGGACCTTGCCGGACTTGTGGGGATCGGCGGCGCTGATGATGTTCGCATCGCGATCGATGGTGCCCGGATCATCCTCTATCCACAGAGCCGGCTCAGTGGCGATCAACAGGCGTTCGTTTCTGCGGGTGTGCAGAATGTGAACGGGCGCAAGCTCGGCCGCGACATCACCGTGGACCTGCGTTTCGAGGATCTCAAACCCGCAGTGCGCATGGTGGGCAAGGGTACCATCCTGCCATCTTCCGATGGACTTACGATGCCATTCGAGGCGGTGAACCTCAACGCGGTGGAGGTGCGTGTGGTGAAGGTGCATGAAAGCAACGTGACCCAGTTCCTGCAGGTGAACCGGCTGGATGGTGAACGGGAACTGGCGCGAGTGGGCCGGCTCATCACCCGGAAGACCATACCGCTCAAGACATCGGACAATCCTGATCCTGGCCGTTGGAACCGCTATTTCCTCGATCTGGAAGATCTCTTCAAAGCTGAACCCGGGGCCATCTACCGCGTCTCGCTCTCTTTCGATCGAAGACATTCCACTTATCCATGCGAAGGCGCCGTAACGGAAGTATTACAACACGAGCGTTCCTGGGAAGATGAACAGGCCGCCTACGATCAGGCGCAGGATGACCACTACTATTATGAGGACCATTATTACTACGAGGAAGACTATGACTGGCGTGAACGTGAAGATCCATGCAAGTCCTCCTACTATTCACAGAAACAGGTCTCGCGTAACCTGCTCGCGTCCGATCTCGGCGTAATTGTTAAACGTGGCAATGATGGCTCGCTCTTCATGGCCGTGAGCGATCTGCTCACCACCGCCCCTCTCTCCGGCGTAAAGCTGGACGTGCTTGACATGCAGCGCAAGAGCATGGCCCAGGTGGTCACTGATAAGGAAGGACTTGCCACGCTTCCCAGAACTTTGCACAAGCCATTCCTTGTATTGGCCTCAAAGGGTGTACAACGCGGATATCTGAAACTGGATGATGGCGCATCCCTTTCGATCAGTGAATTCGATGTCCAGGGCCAGGCGATCGAGAAAGGACTGAAAGGCTTCATCTACGGTGAACGTGGTGTCTGGCGGCCGGGTGATTCGCTCTACCTCACCTTCATCTTGCAGGATGCGCAGAACAAGTTGCCGAAAGATCATCCGGTGGTATTGGAATTCACCGATCCGCGCGGCCGGCTGGATCAGAAGCATGTGCGCAATACGGGTGTGAACGGCGTGTACGGTTTCAGGCTCGCCACCTCTCCCGATGCGCCCACGGGAATGTGGGGCGCACAGATCACCGTTGGAGGCACCACTTTCCATAAAGGCATCCGCATTGAAACGGTGAAGCCCAACAGATTGAAGGTGATGCTCGATCTGCCAGAAAAGCTCACCAGCGGATCACCGGGCGTTAAGCTTCGATCCACCTGGTTGCACGGGGCGCCGGCGCGGGATCTCAATACCCGCGTCACCGTCACCATGTCACCATCACAGCCCCAATTCAAGGGTTACGAGAGATACCAGTTCAATGATCTGCGCAACCATGTGCCCGGCGAAGAACATATCGCATTCGAAGGAAGGCTCAACGCGCAGGGTGAGGCCACCTTCCCATTATCGATCGCTCTGGGCAATACCGCACCGGCCGTGGTGAACACGAACATAGTAACGCGCGTCTTCGAGGCAGGTGGAGATGCCAGCATGGACCGTGTGAGCATTCCATACTATCCCTATACGAGTTATGCAGGCATCCTTGCCGCAGAGCCTAACAGTGCCTGGGGCAGCTACATCACCGACACTACATACAATTTCAAGGTGGTTAACGTGGATGCCGATGGAAAGCCGCTGGCCAATGCACAAATGATCGCACAGATCTACAAATTGCGCCATGATTGGTGGTGGGATGGTAACGCTGATGGTCCGGCCAACTACGTGAGTTCACCAAGCGTTGAATTGAAGCAGGAACATGAACTAACCACCGATGGCAAGGGGAACGCGATACTGAAGTTCCGTATCGATCGTCCTGAATGGGGAAGCTTTGCCGTTCGCATCACCGATCGATCGAGCGGTCATTCAAGCGGCGTGCAGATCTACCTGGATTGGCCGGGCTGGGAAGGCCGCGCACGCAGAGGCCGGGCCGAACAGGCCGCGATGCTCACCTTCAATAGTGACAAGGAGAAATACAACGTCGGCGATGAAGCCACGTTGATCATTCCTTCCAGCGGAAGCGGCCGTGCATTGGTAAGCCTCGAGAATGGAAGCCGCGTGCTTGATGCCGTGTGGATCGATCTGAAGGAGAAGGAAACGCGATACACCTTCCCCATCACCGGATACATGGCCCCGAACATCCACGCGCATGTAACCTTGGTGCAACCACATGCCAGCACTCTGAACGATCTTCCCATCCGTCTCTACGGTGTCATCCCGATCCTGGTGGAGGATGCCGCAACGCGCCTGGCACCGAAGATCACCACACCGAAAGAGATCCGCACCGATGTTCCGTTCAATGTGGAAGTAAGCGAAGCGACAGGTGAAGCGATGACCTATACCCTCGCGATCGTGGATGAAGGCCTGCTCGATCTTACGCGCTTCAAGACCCCTGATCCATGGTCTCATTTCTATTCGCGCGAAGCGCTCGGCGTTCGCACCTGGGACATGTATGACGATGTGATCGGGGCGGTAGCGCGGCAGTTGCACAGACTTCTCGCGTTGGGCGGAAGCGATGAAGTAAAAGGAGGTGATGCCGCTCGCGCCAACCGCTTCAAGCCGGTGGTGCGTTTTGTTGGACCGTTCACGTTGCAGCGCGGCAAGAAAGCGCAACACCAGTTCACCATTAGCAATTATGTGGGCAGCGTTCGGGTGATGGTCGTCTCGAGCGATGGAGAGAAGGCATACGGCAACGCAGAACAAGCGGTTCCCGTGCGCAAACCATTGATGGTGCTCGCCACCATGCCGCGTGTTCTCGCTCCGGGCGAGATCGCCGACCTGCCGGTGACCGTCTTCGCCATGGACAGCAAGCTCAAGGATGTAATGGTGAAGATCGAGCCGAACGATCTGCTTATTCCCGAAGGTCCTTCACAACGAACGATCACCTTCAACAGCACCGGCGATCAAGTAGTCACCTTCAAGGTGAAAGTGAAGGATGCTGTTGGTGTCGCGAAGATGAAGGTAAGCGCCGAAGGCGCGGGTGAAAGCGCCAGCGAAAAGATCGAACTGCAGGTGAGACAACCGAATCTACCTGTCACCGATGTCATTGAAAAAGTGATCGAGCCAGGTAAGAACTGGACCTATACACCGGCACCGCTCGGTGTGGCAGGTACCAACAGCGCCTACCTGGAGATCAGCAGCATTCCTCCGGTGGACATGGGCCGTAGGCTTCAATATCTGCTCGGCTATCCACACGGCTGCCTGGAGCAGACCACTTCCAAAGCTTTTCCGCAACTCTATGTTTCCAAGGTGATGGAGCTACCGCATAAGGCCGATGCCATGGCAAGAAGCAACGTGGAGGCAGCACTCCGGAAAATGGTGCAGTTCCAGCGGCATGATGGCGGCTTCAACTATTGGCCCGGTGGCGATCACTACGATACATGGACGTCCATCTATGCCGGCCACTTCATCATCGAGGCCGATCGCATGGGCTTCACTATTCCCGGCAACATCAAGAACAACTGGCTCAACTTCCAACGGCGCTTGGCCCGTGAATGGGATCCGCACAGTGAACGCGATGGATGGAGCCGCCACCAGTCACAGCTCACACAAGCTTATAGGCTCTATGTTCTTGCGCTTGCGAAAAGCAATGAGGTGGGCGCCATGAACAGGTTGCGCGATCAGAAAGATCTCGATCTACGCACGCGATGGACCCTGGCCGCAGCATACGCGCACATCGGCCGTAATGATGCCGCCAAAGAATTGATCAAAGGTCTGGGCACCGATGTGGAAGCTTACCGCGAACATGCGTTCACCTATGGATCGGACCTACGTGATGAAGCGCTGATCGCCGATGCATTGATCGTCATGGGTGACATGGAGACCGCCGCAAAAGTGGTACAACGGATCGGCCGCATGCTCGCCAGTGAGGATTGGTACAGTACGCAGAGCACTGCATTCGGACTTTTAGCGGTATCAAGACTTGCTGAAAAGAGTTCGCTCGGGAAAGGCATCACCTACGATCTTTCCATCAACGGGAAAGGTGGCGAACGCTCCAGTGAAAAAGCGATCATCCGTTCTGAGCTACCGGCACCCAACGGCAAGGCGGCTCTCTCGCTCACCAACAAAGGCAAGGGTCTTCTCTACGCGCGTCTCGTGCGCACAGGCACCCCGCTTGCAGGCAACGAGATGGCTACCGACAATGGCCTGAACATGGATATCGTCTACAAACGCATGGATGGTTCACCGATCGATCCATTATCGATCGATCAAGCCACCGATCTGATGGCCGTGGTCACCATCCAACATCCGGGCATCGGTGACAATTACTACCAGATGGCCCTCACGCAGATATTCCCTTCCGGCTGGGAGATCCGCAACGCACGCCTCGAAGGCACCGAACATGTGCAGAAAGAAAGCTACTACACGTACCGCGACATCCGCGATGATCGCGTCATGACCTATTTCGATCTGCCCCGCGGTGGAAAGGTCACCTACCATGTACTGCTCAATGCCGCATACACCGGACGTTACTATCTGCCCGGTGCGCATTGCGAGGCCATGTACGATGTCACCGTTAACGCGCGCAGCAAAGGCCGCTGGGTGGAAGTGGTGACACCCGGCACGGCAGGGGTAGCGGTGAAATAGAAAGGATATTTGGGCGTGCCCCTTCCTCATTTTCTAAAAAATGAGGAAGGGTCGCGCTCTTCGCTATAGTCCTCCCTCCTGCCGTCGGTGCGGGCTGCCGCTGCGATCGCTCACGCGCTGGCGCAGTGCAGGGTGATCTCGCCCAGCCAAGGAGTTCTCCTTGCACATCTATGATCGATCTGCATCGATCGACACCCAACCCTTTTGCGTTCCCCGCGTCTTTATACCGTAAGCCACATTTTATCTTATCAGATCATGACATCACTTCTATCCATCTATTCCCGCTTGCCCGGGAAAGCATGTGTGTTTTTCATTTGGCTGCTAATGATCAGTACGCAGCTCTACTCCCAATTCCAAGTGGTGCATGATGCACCGAATACGGCCACAAGTCCATTCATTGCTCCATTGATATTTGACGATGGGGCCATCTTGACTTATCAGGGAACAGGTGATGATCACCTGTTCCGCAAGTATGATCCCTCCGGCCTTTTGTTATGGAGCAAGGCTTATTCAGGGGCCAGCAGTAATGGATGGGGATCGGGACCTGTCAAAGCGTTGGCCTTGGATGAGAACGATGGTTTTGTTCTTCTACGATACGTCACATTGATCTGGACCGATACCGCCAATGGGGAATGGCATCAGGACGTGTTCAATCTCGCCCGGTTCAATAATAACGGGGACCTCCTGTCCTCTTACAATATCAAAAAGTCATTCTTCACCTACAACTTCGGTGAGTATTTTGAACGGCTACAATTGGACATCGCACCGAACAATGATGCGATCCTGATGATCATGCGCGGAAGTTCTCCGATCGGTCACATCGAAGTGCATCGTATCGATCCAAATGGCGAATTACTCTGGAGTCGCAGTGTCGGCCAACTACTCCAACCTCTTCCTGATCATCCCGATCCGACGACGACATTTGATCAATATCCACATTGCAAGTTCACCGTTGCACCTGATGGAAGCATCTACTACATGGAAGGGGGTCGGTCATTGGGCCAGTTGCGGTTGGGAAAACTCGCTGGCAATGGTGATCTGTTGTGGATGAACAGGTATGTGTACGGCAATACGGTGAATAGCATCGATTACGACGGGCTACAGATCGGTCCCGATGGCAACATCAATGCAAGCGGCCGTTTGGAGACAACGGTCGGCAGCTTCCACATCTTCATGACCATTGACCCGGATGGTACTTTATTGAATACCGACATTTATAGAACCCCATACCACTTGACCCCCATCGATCTGTGCATTGATGATGAAGGCAAGCGGTATCATCTTGTTCGCACTCACTTTGTACATCCAGAATATTCCCATGGCCTGCTGATCGCCGACACCCTCGGCTCCCACGCGATATTCAAGCGTCGCGCAGACCAGATCGTACTGCCCAATAATGTATTCCTTCCATTACATCACATGGACCTTTCCGGTGATCAACTGGCGATATCAGGACTGCTTCACCACGAGCATGTGGATCTAGCATTCACTACGCGATATGAAACCTTGCTCTCGTTCGATACCGGCGACATCACATCGTGTTTCTTGAATGACACCGCGTTCGCGCACATTCCCGTCCCGCTGTCAATCATCGCCACCGAGGAGATGACAGATGCCGGCTCCGTCGATATCTCACAGTTCTTCACTTCAAGTGATTCTACCATGAGCCTGCAGTTGCTTGACCCTGAACCTTTGGTCCCGCTCTGCGAATTCGGTTCGGACCTCCTCGGTATCGAACTTGGTATTGGCGATGTTTTGTATGATCAGCTACCAATGGTGCAACAGACGCTGCTGAGCCCGGGGGATCCGATCAGGATCATTGGAGCAGCATCTGTGTTTGCGGAGGTTTGGGATGCCAGCGGAAAGCTCATTCATGGCATGGGCATCCCGAACGGCACGGGTATCATTCCGACCAATGGCTGGCATTCGGGGATCTACCTGGTCCGCGCGATCGATCGATACAACAACACGCGGGCGGAACGGATCATGATCCAATAAGTTCCTAAGCCATTACTGCCTCTTCCACCTGCTGCGGCTTGTAGAATTTGCTGGTGTGCATCTGATCGCCGGTGTAGCGGATCATCCGCTCGATCAGGTCCATCAATGCAGCATCCAGCCGCTTGAAACGGATGCATGAACGGCCGTGGTCGTACACACGCAGATCGCTCTTGAACGCGTGTAAAAGATCATGCGGACCTATGTACATGGCCATGTAGTTCTTGCGATCGGCTAGTTGAAGCAACATGTTGCCGTGCAATGAATAGGTCAACATGGCCCCTTTCAATTCCTCCTCCAGAGATGGCCAGATCCGCAGTACGGCCTTGCGGACCATTTTGAGTGCGGCACGCCGTTCTTCAGTCAGTTGTTCGAAGTAGTCGGCGATGGCTTCAGGTGCACGCATGTCCAATGATCGAAAGGGACCGCGAAGATGGAACGGAAAACCCCTGCTTGTTGCGATCGTTGATGATCTGTGAATGCTTCAGCAGATCGGTTGATAAGAACATTTGACAAAATGACGATCGTTCTTTTGGATCTGCTCACCTCCGCTCAAGGCTCACCACATTCTCCACATGGTATGTATGTGGGAACATGTCCACCGGTTGCACGCGGGTGATCTCGTATGCATCCTTCATCCATGCCAGATCACGTGCTTGAGTCGCAGGATTGCAACTGACATACACGATGCGTTTCGGCGCCATTTCCAAGATCCTCATCACAACGTCCTCGTGCATTCCTGATCGCGGCGGGTCGGTGATCAACACATCGGGTCTTCCGTTCCGTTCGATGAAATCCCTGTTGAGCAGATCTTTCAGGTCGCCGGCCTCGAAACGAACGTTCGTGATGCCGTTCAGTTCAGCATTTCGGCGAGCCTCCTCGATCGCTTCAGGAACGATCTCCGCCCCTACCACCTTTCCTGCCAATGGTGCCACGAAAAGACTGATGCTTCCCACCCCGCAATAGAGATCGTACACAAGATCGTCGGGAGCTATCTGCGCCCATTCCCGCGTCAGCCGGAACATGTTCACGGTCTGTATCGGATTTGTCTGGAAGAAGGTCTTTGGGCCAACGCGGAATTTCAATGGATCGCGATCGAGGCCGGTGGGAAGTTCTTCGATGATATGATCTCGGCCATGGAACACATGGATGTCCAGGTCCCAAATGGTGTCGTTCCGTTTCGGATTGATCGTCCATAACAACGAAGTGATCTGTGGAAAGGCGTTCAACAAGCCTTCGAGCAACCGTTCCCGTGCCTGCACATCCTCATGTCCCAGTGCAAGATGCACCATCCATTCACCGCCGATCGTATTGCGTATGGTCAGGTTGCGGATGAAGCCGACGTGCTCCCGTACATCATAGAAGCTCAGATCATTTTCGGCGGCGAACAAGCGTACCCAAAGTCTGATCGCGTTGCTCGGATCGGGTTGCAGATGGCATTGCGCAATGTCCAACACTTTGTCGAACCTTCCAGGAATGTGGAAACCCAGTGCATTGCGATCGCCGATCTCACCCAGCGAGGCGAGTTCATCCGAAGTGAACCATCTGCTGGAACTGCCGGTGAACTCCAATTTGTTGCGGTAATAGGTGATCTCCGGCGAAGGCAGGGTGGGGAACACTTCCGGTAATTGCAGGCCTCCGATCCGTTCGAGATTATCGATAACCTGCTGCCTTTTATACTCGAGTTGTTTCGGATAGGAAAGATGTTGCCATTTACAGCCGCCGCACACACCGAAGTGCTGGCAGAACGGTTGAACACGATCCGGCGATGCACGATGCACTTCCTTCACCACAGCCTCCACATGCCTGCGCTTCACGGCGGTCACCTGCAGATCCACCATGTCGCCTGGCACAGCGCCGGTCACAAAGACCACCATCCCATCGATACGGGCAATAGCCTTGCCTTCACTGCTTGCTCCGGTGATCTCCACCATGCGCAGCAGCTCAGGATCGATCGTCTTCTTCTTGCGTCCCACGTGGTTCTCTTGGAATGGCGGGCAAAGGTATCCGATGCAGCCTTGGACACTTGTGTAGTTTTGCAGGCTCGCAGAACATCCAGGAAGAAATGCAACATACCGTGGGATCGATGACAAGGAGCCAGCAGGCCATGGCGCTGGAGGATAGATATGGTGCTCACAACTACCATCCGTTGCCGGTGGTGTTGGACAGTGGGAAAGGCGTGTTCGTCTGGGATGTGGAGGGCAAACGGTATTATGACTTCCTCAGCGCGTACAGCGCGGTGAACCAGGGTCATTGCCATCCGCGGTTGGTGAAGGCGATGCAGCAACAGGCGGAGAAACTTACGCTCACCTCTCGCGCGTTCTACAACAGCCTCCTTGGTGAATATGCGAAATTCGTTTGCGAGCACTTCGGCTATGAGAAGATGCTGCCTATGAACACAGGTGCCGAGGCCGTGGAGACCGCCATGAAGATGGCGCGTAAATGGGCCTATTCGAAGAAAGGCACACCGAAGAACGAGGCGAAGATCGTGGTCTGCGAAGGCAACTTTCATGGAAGAACGATCAGCATCATCAGCGCCAGCACCGATCCCGACAGCTATGGTGGTTTCGGGCCATACACTCCAGGATTCATCCAGATCCCTTACAATGATCTTCCGGCGTTGGAAAAAGCGCTCGATGATCCGGCGATATGCGCCTTCATGGTGGAACCGATACAAGGTGAAGCAGGTGTTCTCGTACCCGACGCGGACTATCTGCCCAAAGCCGCCGAGCTCTGCAAAAGGAAAAATGTCCTGTTCATCGCCGATGAAGTGCAGACCGGCATTGCACGTACGGGAAGGAAACTTTGCTGCGAGCACAGCAACGTGCGACCCGACGTGGTGATCCTGGGAAAAGCGTTGAGCGGAGGTATGTATCCGGTGAGCTGTGTGCTGGCCGATGATCGTATCATGGACGTTTTCACTCCAGGGACCCATGGCAGCACTTTCGGTGGAAACCCGATGGCAGCGCGCATGGCGATCGAAGCACTTTCCATCGTGGTGGACGAGGACCTGATCGAAAATGCAGAGCGGCTTGGAAAGATCTTCCGTGCAGAAATGCAGAAGCTGGTGGATGAATATGATTTCGTGAAACTTGTGCGTGGCAAAGGGCTGTTGAACGCGGTGATCATCGATCCGCGCGAGACAACCGATGGATCGAAGAAGACCGCATGGGAACTATGCCTGCTGCTGCGTGATAACGGGCTTCTGGCCAAACCCACGCACGGCGACATCATCCGTTTTGCGCCACCTCTGGTGATGACCGAGGAGCAGTTGATGGAATGCTGCAACATCATCGCGTTGAGCATCCGGCAATTCGCATAAGGTCATCCCTACAGACCGATCCGCGAGGCCAGGAACTTGTGGATCTTGCCCACGCGTTCCACCTGACCTTTGGCAGCGAACCGTTCGTAGAATCCATCGTCACGGAAATCACGCACCACTTCGCTCCAGGGAGTCAGCCTTTCGATCCATCGCCGTTCGCGATCTTCAGGTCCGCCCTTATCCTTGGTGCTGAGATCGGCCGCAACGCGGATCATCGCTTTCAACGTGACGGGTTTGGTGACGTGGTATTTCGGATCGCCCCAGGCATCGCCCCAGACACTGCGCGCGGCACGTAGGAATTCCTGTATCACGCGATAGCGATCCTCGACCACGCGTTCAGTGATACGATCGGGATCGTCCCATGTCCTGGTGATCCACCGGTGTATCTCATTGAACAGTTCCGCCTGCATGATCCATTTCTCCTGGCGGCTGCGGTTACCAAGACGATTGATCCGGTACCGCAATGGACTGTCGCTATCACCGTACAAACGCTCAAGTACTTTCGCGGCGAGGCGCTTGTCAGGCTTCTCCCAGCTCACGCGTTCGTACAGATCGATCAGGTGGCTCTTATTGATACGTGTTGGCGTGGAATTGATTATTACGAACATCTCAGCCGCGAAATCCTCGCTCTGCCCATCGAAGATCACGCACGGCACATGGATGCTTCTCGCTTCCTCCGGGTGCGATCGGAAGAAGAATTCCAATGCTGCCAGACGATGCTGCCCATCAATGATCAGGTATTTCTCATGACGTGGCTCCTTCAGATCGCCCACGTTCTGGTAGTTCCCGATCGGTGAGAACTCCAGTTTCTCCGAGGTGAAGAGCAGCACCGTACCCGGTATGGGCGGTTGCGTAACGGCGGTCTCGTAGAAATTACGGATCGCCTTCACCTTGGCCTTGCTCAATTCCCGCTGGAAGGCACCATCGCTCCGTTCGATCTTCTGGATGAAGTTGGCCACTTCATCTTCACGCTCCACGGTCTCGGCCGTTATGGCCTTTTCACCGTCGGCATAGAAACGGCTGATGAACCTTACTTTCTCCAGGATGTCCTCGCAGGGATAGGATACGAAGTAGAAGCGGGCGTCCTTCTGGCGGATCTGTGTTGCGATCATGGGACGAAAATTAGATCATGAACAAGCCGATACGTCATCTGTAGCTTCAAGATCGATGCCCTGCGGATGACCTTGAAAAGCATCTTTTCACAAGCGCCTGTTGATCGGACCAGCGAACCCCGCACCAGATGGATACCTGGAAACCCACGCGGGACAAGGCTTTTAGAGCGACAAGGCTCGTTTGGCATATGGCTTGTCAACACGAGGCGAACATCTAACTTCGCCAACCCAAACACCACCCATGGAACGCATCATTACGCTCCTCTTCGCAGCCATCCTGATCGCCGGGAACACCTTCTCCCAGACCTGTGACCTGGTCTTCTTCACTGATGATGGCACCAAATTCACCCTCATCGTCGATGGTGACGTCAAGAACCCGGCTCCCGCCACCCGCGTGGTGGCCACTGGCATCCGCACCGAAACGCCGATGATCATGGTGAAGTTCGAAGATGCTTCGATCCCCCAGATCAAGAAGCCCGGATATTTCGAGCTCGGCAAAGAGTACACGGTGATGATCACCACCAACAAGAAGGGTGAGCGAGTGCTTCGCCCAACCGGTGAAGCAGCACTCGGCACGGCAGCCGCCAACGAGCCTGCTCCGGTAAAGCCCACGAACTTCGTTGAGGATGCTCCGGCCAGCACCACGCAGACCACCACCACGACCACCGGTATTACCGGCGGCACCGATCAGGTCACCACCATCACTACGGTGGAAGAGACCGATGAAATAGGCGGAAGTGAGAACGTGAACTTCAACATGGGCGTGAACGGTATGGGCGTGAACATGAACGTGCAGGTCACCGACGGCACAGGGACCACCACCGGCAGTTCCACCACCCGCACAACGACCACGCACACCACGACCACCACTACTACCTCAGGCAGCAGCACCAGCGGAACTGGCACCACGACGGCCACACCTGTAAAGGAACCCGAAGTATACCGCATGCCCGGCTACAGCGGCCCGATCGGTTGCGCCTGGCCGATGACCTCCACCGAATTCGCAGATGCCAAGGCCAGCATCGAAAGCAAGGGATTTGAAGAAAGCAAAATGACCATGGCCAAACAGATCGGCCGCGATCGTTGCTTCACGGTAGACCAAGTGAAAGGTGTCATGAGCACCTTCGGCTTCGAGGACACCAGGCTCGATTTTGCCAAGTTCGCCTACGATCGCACCTATGACATCGGCAACTACTATAAGGTGAACGACGCCTTCAGTTTCGAGAGTTCCATCGATGAGTTGAACAGTTACATCCAGAGCCGCTGATCCACTTCCAACCGAAGGAAGCCATGCGCAGCATCGCCTTCATATCATCATTGATCGTTGCAGCAGCGCTCTTCACCGCCTGCAGCGGATCGAAGTCTTACGCGAAGAAGGCGTCGAAGCTCGATCAGGCCGGTCTGTATGCCGAAGCTGCGGAAATGTACCTGCAGAGCGTTCAGCGCAGCCAGAAGAACGTGGATGCCAAGATCGGCCTGAAGAAGACCGGGCAGATGTTGCTCAATGACAAGCTGAGCGAGTTCTTCAA
>JAEZAU010000066.1 GCA_023430325.1 Bacteroidota bacterium
TCCTGAAGCGGAATGGACAAGGCCTTATCGCACGGCGGATCGCGAAGTTGTTGAAGGAACACAGGATCGATGTGGTACTCGCCGAGTATGGCAACACCGCAGAAGTGATGATCGATGCGTGTGCCACGGCCGGCGTACCCATGGTCGCTCATTTCCACGGGATCGATGCGCACGGGATCGAATACCATTCGCGCTTCAATGGCTACGATCGGCTCTTCAAGTATGCATCCCGTCTCGTGGTGGTGAGCCGTGCGATGGAACAGCGTCTTCTCGCCCTTGGAGCACCACGGGAGAAGGTCATTTTCAATTGTTATGGTGTGGACGTCGATCTGTTCAAAGGAGGTGATCCAGCCAACGCGCCTCCTCATTTCGCCGGGGTCGGCCGCTTCGTGGAGAAGAAAGCACCACACCTAACGATCCTTGCGTTCCACAAGCTTCTTCAAAAGGTTCCTGACGCGCGGCTGACCTTGATCGGCAACGGGAGACTGTGGGAGGCCTGTCACCAAATGATCAAGTCACTTGATATCGTTGATCGGGTCGATCTGCCCGGACCGAAGGATCCGCTTTTCATCGCTGATCTGATGCGGAGGAGCCGGGCTCTTGTGCAGCATAGTGTGGTGACCTTCAACGGTGACTCCGAAGGCACACCACTGGCCGTATTGGAGGCGATGGCCACCGGCATCCCCGTCATCGCCACGCGCCATGCCGGCATCCTGGATGCGGTGGAACATGAGGTACATGGGTTGCTGTGCGATCCGTTCAACGTGGACGAGATGGCGGCCCACATGCACAGATCGGCCTCGAACGCTTCAGAAGCGGGATCCATGGGAGCGTCAGGGCGGGCACGAGTGCAGGCCCATTATGAAGTGGGAATGCAGGTGTCGCGGCTTCAACAGGTCCTCATTGATGCTGCGGGCCATGCAGGATGATAGCAAAGAGCTCTGGCTTTTTACCATGCGATTCCCTTATGGTACGGGCGAAGCGTTCATTGAGAGCGAGCTCCCCATACTGCTGAAGCATTTCCGTAAGGTCACCCTTTTTCCGATGCTCGCCGATGCACCGATGAGGGACTTACCGGCGAACGTGTGTGTGAATGTGCCGGTGAAAGACCTGTTCCGCAGTGCATCATTAGTGGAGTGTTCCCGGTATGCCCGACGGCTCTGGCAATTGATCGGATCGGACTTCAGGCGATCGTTGCGGCATCCTTCCTTGTTCAGAGAACGCCTTGCCTTGGCCCGCCAGCTGTTGCATCGTATGATCGTTCTTGAAAAAGAAGTCTTCAAGAACTTCCTACCGGATAATACCTTGATCTATTCCTATTGGACCAGCGAATGGGCCACAGTGCTCGGGTTGGTGAAATATGGTCGCAAAGATCTACAGATCTTCAGCAGGATACATGGGTTCGATCTTTATGAGAAGAAAGGTGGATCGTTCCCGTTCCGTGAATTCCAACTGCAACAGATCGACAGGATCTTTGCCGTCTCTGACTTCGGCTTGAACCATCTGCGTCAATGTCATCCTACAATCGCATCTAAAGTGGAACTGGCGCCGCTCGGTACCGCCGATCATGGCATGGGACCGATCCCCGCCGATCCGATCCCGACGGTCGTTAGCTGTTCATCGCTTATCCCGTTGAAACGCGTGGATCTCATCGTCCGGGTACTTTCACTTTATCCATCTCCGCTGCGATGGATCCATTTCGGGTCCGGTGAGATGTTCGATCGCATCCAGACCATGCTACCCGATCTACCGCAGCACATCAACGTTGAACTCAAAGGCAACGTCCCGAACACTGGATTGATGAACTGGTATCAACAGCATTCAGTGGATGTGATGATACATCTTTCCCGAATGGAAGGCCTGCCCGTGGCTTTGCAGGAAGCAGCAAGTTTCGGCATTCCCATGCTGGCGACGGATGCCGGCGGTGTGAAGGAGATCGTCAATGAACAGACCGGTACACTTCTGCCCAATGATCCAGATCCGGCCGCGATCTCGCTTGAACTTCAACGGCTGCTTCAACGATCACGTTCGGTGGCGTTCCGTCAAGGAGTGAGAGATTTCTGGTTGCGACATTTCAATGCAGCATTTAATCACGATCGGTTCGCGCGGCGGCTGCTTCAATTGCATGAACATAATTTGGGCTGATGCGCAGGCCGTTGCGGATCGCCTATTTCACGCATTACGCCGATCTGTACGGTGCCAACCGTTCATTACTGGACCTGGTCCGTGAATTAAGAAGGATCGGTGCGGTGGAACCTTTCATCATTGCTGCCAGGCAAGGTCCATTGCAGGAGACGTTGAATAAAGAGGGGATCGCGAACTGCATCATTCCATTCAATATGGCGATGGCGCGCCGGGTTTATATGGGCCGGCCATATCACCGGATCATACAATGGTGGGCCTATCGGTCGCAACAAAAAGCGAGAACGCAACAGGATGCAGCGCTCATCCCGGAGATCATCGATCGGATAAGGGAATGGGACATCGATCTGTTGCACATCAATTCGAGCGTGATAGGCTTGGGAACCAAGTTGAAGGAACGGCTCGGCCTTCCGTTGGTCTGGCATATCCGTGAACTTCCTTTTTCTCATTATGGTCTTACGCCCGACGTTGGCGTGCGTGGTTATTTCCATCGGCTTTCTGCTGCTGATGCGGTCATCGGTATCTCGGAGGCCGTTGAGAAGGATCTTCCCCCGGCGCTGGTAAGGAGTTCACGCTACTCACGGATCGCCAATGGCATCCTCGGATCAGGGGTCAGGACCACTGGGTCGCGTACTTCAGGTCCATTCACATTCGCCGTGGTAGGATGGATCCATCAGGGAAAAGGTCAGGTGGAAGCGCTGGAAGCCTTTGCTGCCGCCCGTTCTGTTGATCCTGCTGCACGAATGATCATAGCCGGTTCCGGTGATCCATCGAAATTGAAGGCGATCATCGATCGTGAAAAGTTGAAGGACCAGGTGGAACTTCCGGGCTTCATCGGAGACACATCACACCTCTATGAGAGAACGAACTGCCTGATCAGCTGCAGCCGTCATGAAGCGCTGGGCAGGGCCATGATAGAGGCCATGTCCTACGGGATCCCGGTCATCGGCCACCGGTCCGGAGGAACCATCGAACTCATCGAGGAAGGCAGCAACGGCTTGTTGTTCTCCGATCGGAATGAACTGGTGCATCACATGCGCTCGCTGCTGGCCGATCGTGGGAAGGCTGAACGCATGGGGGAGGAAGCACAGCGAAGTCTTGGAGATCGTTTTTCCATCGAGGCGCGCGCAAAGGATGTGCTTCACGTTTATGAAAAGTTATTTTCGGATCAACGGAACAATTGATGCACCGGCCGTCGATCTCCATACTTACGCCGAGCTTTCAGCAGGCCGACCATCTGGAGGCTTGTCTTCGATCGGTGCATGATCAGCATTACCCGCAGCTTGAGCATGTAGTGATCGATGGTGGCAGTACGGATGGCTCTTGTGAGATCATTGAACGCTATGGTGACAAGTTGAAATGGTGGTGTTGCGAGAAAGATCAGGGACAGGCCGACGCACTGAACAAGGGGTCGATCCATTGCGGTGACGGGATCCTCGGATGGATCAACAGTGATGACCGATTGCTTCCAGGATCGCTGGACCATGTGGCCGAGGTATTTTCAGATCATCCCGAGGTGCTCATGTATGAAGGCCGGCGCATCATCGTACACCCCGACGGCTCGCGGTCCGAAGCACCGAACAACGATCCACACGAAAAGGAAGCTCTGTTCATCAGGCCTCATGTGAACCAGCAATCCACATTCTATCGTACTTCGGCCGTACGCGCGGTCGGTGGTTTCGATTCCGCCCTGCATTATGTAATGGACCTCGATCTCTGGCTCAGGTTATTGTTCCGCTATGGTACAGATCGCCTGCATGTGGATCATCGGCCACTGGCGGAATTCAGGCTGCATCCGGCCAGCAAGACCAGCGGTGGCGTCACCGGGTTCATCGATGAACAGGCTTCGATCCTTCATGGAGCGTTATTGATCACCGGAGGAACAGAGCTGGCATCCGTAGTACGCAGTGGCCACGCCATCCGGCAGGGTCTCAGGCCGATCGATGATGCAAAAGGTCATGGAGATCTTGTTCGAAAAATGACCCTTTCATTCCTGCTGAAATGGAACCGCAAGATCCATGATAGAAAGCAGTATGAAGTGATGAAGCAATTGATGCGCGTGGCCTCTGAAGATGAACTGATCGCTGCCTGCGGTGCATCGGAGTTCCAAGCAGCGAAGGATCGCCTCGCAGCACCCACATGGACATTGTACCGCGCCCGGCGGAAATGGAAGCATCTTTTCGGATGAAGGTCTCTGTGGTGGTCCCGGTATTCAACAAGGAGGCATTCCTTCAGGAATGCATCGACAGCATTCAGCAGCAGACCTTCAAAGGTGAAATGGAGGTGATCGCTGTGGATGATGCAAGTACCGATCGAAGCGCCGAGATCCTCCGGTCATTGAAAGATCCGCGATGGAAGGTCATAAGCTCCGGAAGGAACATCGGCCCGGGAATGGCCGCCCAACTTGGGCATGATCATGCCAGGGGAGAGTACATCATACGAGTTGATGCCGATGATATCCAGCATCCGCGACGGATCGAAGAGCAGGTCCACTTCATGGATTCGGAGCCACATATCGGCATCAGCGGATCGTACCTGAGACTGCATGGCACGGATCAGGTGCGCAAAAGACCGTTGACCGATGCGGAGTGCCGGGTGGAATTGCTTTTCGGTGTCGCGGTCCATCAACCATCAATGATCCTGCGGCGTAGCGTGTTCACCAGGCATGGGATAAGCTACGAAGGTCATTGGCCGCGTTACGGTGAGGACTGGCTTTTCCAATTGCGTGCGTCCAAGTGCACCCGATCGGCGAATATTCCGCGACCACTTGTCGAGTATCGCGCCGGAGGTATCTCCTCGAATGTCGATGAAGCCACGGTGAACGTTCTGATCGGTGAAGTCTTCGCATTTTTCGATCGACCTGCACCGAATCCCCAGCAGATCAAGCTACATCGTATGATCGCACAGCAATACCCCGCGTACATCACTCCCGGCGATATTCTGGCGTTCAAAGGCTGGTTGGAACACATCGGCCAATGGAAGGCTGTACAGCATTTGGAGAACGATGCTTTTCGGCGAAGAACCGAGAAGGCATGGGATGATCTGTTCTTCAGGCTGCCGCAACAAGGCCTCTCCAGTGTGCAGGAATGGCGGCGCAACGGTGGAAAATTGACCTTGCCGAAACTATATTATCTGGTTCGCACGATGAACTGGACAGGCCGATCTCGCGGGTCCTCCTAAATTGTGCCCGTGCCATCAACTCGAAAGCTGCTCGTGGTCGTGGGCACACGGCCCAATTTCGTGAAGGTGACGCGGTTCCGGGAGGTGGCGCGGTCTGCCGGTATCGATCTGGAATTGCTCCATACCGGTCAGCATTCAGATGATCGGATGACACGGGTCTTCTTCGAGCAGTTCAACCTCTGGCCCGATCATTCATTGCAGATCCCGGATGGCGCCCCGGCATCGCGCATTGCACATATGATACTGGCCATGGAACCTGTGTTGAAGGCTTCAGCGCCTTCAGCGGTGATGGTGGTGGGCGATGTGGACAGCACGCTGGCCGGGGCCGTCGTCGCAGTGCGCAACGGGTTCCCGATACATCATCTTGAAAGTGGTCTGCGCAGTTTCGATCGTTCAATGCCGGAGGAGATCAACCGAATGATGGTCGATCGTATAGCCCAACACCATTTCATCACGGAAAAAAGTGCATTGAAGAATCTTCGGAGGGAAGGGATCGATGAGCGCGGCATCCACTTCGTAGGCAATACGATGATCGATGCGCTGGTGAATTTCAATGATCGGATCGAGGGGTCCACGATCGTCGAGGAACTCGGCCTGCGCAAGAAGGCCTACGTTCTAATTACGATGCACCGGCCCGCGACCGTTGATGTGGAGGAAATATCGAGGGAGTTGACGCGAATGATCGGAAAGATCGCGAACGACATGCCGGTGGTGTTCCCGATCCATCCACGAACGCGGAGGAACTTTGAAGAATGGGGATTGCTACAGGAGGCCGCCAGGTCGCCTAACGTGAAGCTCCTCGATCCATTGGATCATTTCAGTTTCCAGAAGCTGCTGACCGAAAGCTTTGCGGTGATCACCGACAGTGGTGGTGTGCAGGAGGAGACCACCTACCGCAAGGTGCCATGTCTCACATTGAGATCGGGTACCGAGAGGCCCGTGACCGTAGAGATCGGTTCCAATCGGCTCACCAGCATTGAAGAATGTCCTGGCGAACTTGAGCAGCTGCGAACAGTTCCGTTGGATACAGCGATCCCTGAACTGTGGGATGGTCATGCAACTGAACGCGTCTTCGAGGTATTGAGGCACGTATTGTGATCCTTTACGTCACATACAACGATCAACCATCGGGTGTCTATTGGAGCCAGGTCACCGACGTGGTGGACCACCTGAATTCACTCGGCGATACACGCGTGAAGCTGGTGGCGCTCGTTTCATTGCGCGGATATTTTCGATCACTTCGCCAGATAAGAGCAAGATGCAGGAATGCATGGGTGCTCCCCATGGTGCCGAAGGCACGGAACTGGCGCAGTAATTGGCGTTTGCTTTACCTGGTGGCCATCGCGCACAAGCCTGCCGGCATCATCGCACGCGGTGTGTTCGCCACGGCCATGGCCTTGCGCTTGAAGCAGAAGGGCGTAGTGGAACACGTCTGCTATGATGGTCGCGGAGCGTATGGCGTGGAGTGGAAGGAATACCGCATAGTGGATGATGATGTGTTGATCGCCGAATGCGAGGCCGTAGAAGCGGAAGCGATCCTCGGATCGGACATGCGGCTGGCCGTAAGCCATGCACTTGTGACCCACTGGCGCGAGCGATACGGATATCGCGGAGAACGGCATGTGGTGATCCCATGTACGCTGGGCAGTGAGCGAAGCCGTGCAAAGGCCGTGGATCGGGCGGCGTTCCGCAAAGAGCTCGGTTGGGACGAGAATGATCTGGTACTTGTTTATTCCGGCAGCACGGTGGGTTGGCAATCTCTCGACCTGCTCGCAAAAGTCCTGGACCGTATCCTGGCCCAGGATAGCGCGATCAAGGTCCTTTTCTTGAGTGCTTCCGATGGATACATCGATCATCTCATGCATCGGTATCCGAAGCAGGTGGCGCAGCGCTGGCTGCCTCACGAGAGCGTGCATGGTGCCCTGGCCGCGTGTGATATCGGTCTTCTGATACGCTCGAGGTCGGTCACCAATTCGGTGGCTTCGCCTACAAAGTTCGCCGAATACATCAGCGCTGGTATTCCGGTCATCGTCTCCGATCACATCGGTGATCTGAGCGCATTGGTACGGCAACACGGAACAGGTTGGATCTACTCGAACGGGATCCCTGCGCTGAAGAGACCTGATGATCGTGAAAGGGCACAGCTGAGGCGGTTCGCGGAAGAACATCTTACCAAGCAGGCATTCAATGTGGAATATCGATCCATACTGAACGCGCTGAACGATAGGCCGGCCATGGCATCTCAGGAACTTCCCCTGGTCAGCATCATCATCCCGAGCTTCAATAAAGGCCGCTATATCCGCGATACCGTAAGATCGGTGCAACAACAAGGGTACACGAACTGGGAGATACAACTGATCGATGATGCTTCCACCGATGGTACGGTGGATATCGTGAAGCAAATGGCCGCCTCAGATCCACGGGTCAAGCTGCATGTGTTGACGAGGAACGCCGGTGCCAATCATTGCCGCAACATAGGCATCGAGAAAGCAGCCGGTGAGTACATCGTATTCCTTGATGCAGACGATCTGCTGGCACCGCATTGTCTTCAGCGAAGAGTACAAGTGGCCGGTGATAAGGATC
>JAEZAU010000225.1 GCA_023430325.1 Bacteroidota bacterium
TATCTACGGAAGATCATCTGCTCTTCTGCGAGCATCCGCATGTCTACACACTCGGCAAAAGTGGTAAGCAGCAACATCTTCTGCTCAACGAAGCAGGACTGAAGGAGAAAGGCGTCCAGTTCTTTCCGATCGATCGCGGTGGCGACATCACGTATCACGGGCCGGGACAGATCGTCGGATATCCGATCTTCGATCTCGATCATCATTTCACTGACATCCATCGCTTTCTGCGCACATTGGAAGAAGCGGTGATCGGCACATTGGAGGCATACAACATCAAGGCCGGCAGGATAGATGGTCTTACCGGCGTTTGGCTGGACTGGAGCGATCCTGCCAAGGCGCGGAAGATCTGCGCCTTCGGCATACGTGCGAGCCGATGGGTCACCATGCATGGGTTCGCTTTCAATGTGAATACCGACCTGTCCTATTTCGAGAACATTGTTCCCTGTGGCATTGCTGATAAAGGCGTTACCTGCATGGCGAAGGAATTGGGCGGGCTTTTGGATATGCAGGCGGTGAAGGACCGGCTGAAGCTGGAACTGGCGGATCTTTTCGATGTGGAGATGATCTGATGTTCTTTGAACCTCCCACCCCACCTTCGCGTACAGCAGTAGTGCGCCAGCGCTGCGCACTGTACCTTAGTGGTGCAATAGCAGTTGTAAGATGCCGTTGAAGTTGTGATCCCATGCCCACCGAACTCGATCACCTGATCGCCAAGCTTGATGCGTTCATCCGCCGGTACTACCAGGACCAGCTGATCCGCGGTGCCCTCTACAGCATGGGTCTGCTCGTTCTGGTATTCCTTGTAGTGGCCCTGCTCGAACATCTCGGCCATTTCGGTACTACGGCACGCACTGTCCTGTTCTGGTCCACCATCGGGGTGGCGGTGTTCATATTGATCCGCTTCATTGCCATTCCACTGGTGAAACTTCTTCGTCTGGGAGAAGTGATCGGTCATGAACAGGCCGCCCGCATCATCGGCACTCACTTCACCGAGGTGAAGGACAAGTTGTTGAACACGCTCCAACTGAAAAGCATGGGCGAAGCTTCACCTCAACAACGCGCCCTTATCGATGCTGCGATCGCTCAGCGCAGCCGTGAACTGGCCCCTGTACCCTTTGCGAACGCCATTGATCTGCGGCGGAACAAACGATATCTGCGCTATGCCTTGCCGCCTCTTGCGGTCCTTGTTGTCCTGCTTTTTGCAGCCCCCAGCTTGATCACCGGGCCCACCGAACGGTTGATCCGTCATAACAGTGAATTCATTCCTGAAGCGCCGTTCAAGTTCGTGGTGCTGAATGATGAATTGCTTGTACCCGAGGAAAAGGATTTCGACCTGCTTGTGGAGATACAGGGTGAAGCAGTACCGCAACTGGTCGAATTGGACATCAACGGCCAGCGGATCCCCTTGGTGAAAAAAGATGCCAAACGGTTCCAGCACCGGTTCCGCAACGTACGTGAGCAGATCGACTTTCAACTGGCTGCGGAAGGCTTCATGTCCACGACCCATACACTGCGTACCATTCCCGATCCATTGCTGTTGGATTTCAGCATGAAGCTCGATCATCCGGATTATCTGGGTCTGGAGGATGAAATGGTGCACAACCTCGGCGATCTCACCATTCCCGCCGGCACAAAGGTCACCTGGTCGGTGAACGCGCGCAGCGCCGATCGGGTGGAATTCGCTTTTGATGATACCACCTTTACAGGTACAGGACAACAGATCGGCCGGGCAGCGGGTGGTCTTCAGTTCTCCGCCGAACGCCGCTTCTTCAGCAGCCACACCTATCGGATGCTGCCAGCGAACGCCGATCGCACGGCCAGTGAGCCAATGAACTATCGCGTTGAAGTGGTGCCCGACCTCTACCCCACCATCCAGGTGGAAACGCAGACCGATCCAACAGCCGTGAAACGTCTCTTCTACAGGGGTGAGATCGGCGATGATCACGGTTTCAAGCGCCTGATCTTCCATTATCGTTTCATAGCCGGGGGTGATAGTGTTGCGCCTGAACAGCGAAGCGGATCAAGGCCACTGAATGTCGATCCGAAGAACATCCGCCAGGAATTCTTCCATGACTGGGACCTCTATGATCTACGCGTACTCCCTGGCGATAAGATCGAACACTGGTTCGAAGTGTGGGATAATGATGGGATAAACGGAAGCAAGAGCGCAAGGAGCAGCGTTCAGGTGTTCTCTGCTCCCACCATGAAGGAACTGTCCCAGCAGCAGGATCAGGACAACGACGAAATAAAGACCGCACTGCAGGAAAGCATCCGCGAGGCGCAGGAATTGAAGAAGGAACTGGACAAGTTGAACCGCGAAATGCTGGACAAGAAAGAACTTGGCTGGCAGGATAAGCAGAAATTGCAGAATGTTCTCGATCGCCAGAAGGAGCTGCAACAGAAGATCGAACAGAGCACTCAACAACTGCGTGAAAGCCAGCAGCAGCAACAGGAATTCCGCCAGATGGACGAGCGCATGCTCGAGAAGCAGCAACAGATACAGGAATTGTTCGAGAATGTGCTCAGCGAAGAGATGAAGGAGCTTTATCGCCAGGTGCAGGAGATGATGGAGAAGCTGGACAAGGAGCAACTTCAGGAGCAGATGAAGGACATGCAGCTCAGCCAGGAGGACGTGGAAAAGGAACTCGATCGCACGCTGGAACTGTTCAAGCGCATGGAAGTGGAGCAGAAGGCCGAAGACCTGATCGAGCAGATGAAGGAACTGGCAAAGAAGCAGGACGAATTGAGCGAAGAGACCAAGGATGGCGACAAGACCTCAGAGGAATTGAAAAAGGAACAGGATGAGTTGAACAAGGAGTTCGAAGAGTTGCGCAAGGAGATCGACGATCTGGAGAAGAAGAACGAAGAACTTCAGGAGCCTATGGAAATGCCGGACACTGAGCAGATGGAGCAGGAGATCCAGCAGGACCAGCAACAGAGCGGGGAGCAACTCGATAAGAAGCAGAACCAGAAGGCCAGCGGATCACAGAAGAAGGCTGCAGAAAAAATGGAGCAGATGGCCTTCCAGATGCAAAGCGCCATGCAGGGGAACCAGCAGGAACAGCAGGAGGAGGATATGGAAGCCTTGCGTCAACTGCTTGAGAACATCGTTCATCTCAGCTTCGATCAAGAGTCGGTGATGGAAGAGATGACCCGGACCAATATCCGTGATCCGCGGTTCATGGAACATGGCCGCCAGCAACGGAAACTTCGCGATGACGCAAAGGTGATCGAGGATTCATTGTTCGCCCTTAGCAAACGTGTGCCGCAGATCGAAGGCATCGTGAACCGGGAGATGAACGCCGTGAACGCCAACATGGACGAGGCCACCAGCCACATGGGCGAAGCTCGCGCAAACGAGCGCTTCAAGCCAATGGCCGCTGACAAACAGCAACATGCAATGACCTCGCTGAACAATCTGGCGCTGTTGCTTGATGAGGCCCTGCAACAAATGATGCAGCAAATGATGCAGCAAGGCCAGCCCGGCAGTGGTGATTGCAATAAGCCCGGCCAGGGTCAGGGCCAGGGCAGCAAACCGAGCATGGCGAAGATGAAAGCGCAACAGCAGGCCCTGCAAAAGCAACTGGAAGAGATGCGCAAGGCCATGGACAAGGGCAAGAAACCAGGCGAGAAGCCCGGTCAGCAGAACCCGAATGGCATGGGAATGCCGGGCATGAGCCAGCAGATCGCGCAGATGGCCGCACAACAGGCAGCGATCAGGAAAGAGATGCAGCGGCTGGCCCAGGAGCTGAACAAGGACGGAAGCGGCGCGGGAAATGAATTGCAACGGCTCGCCGAAGAAATGGAGCGGCAGGAGAAGGACATGGTGAACAAGAACATCACCCAGCAGACCATGCGCCGGCAGGAAGAAATAATGACACGGCTCCTCGAGCATGAAAAAGCCGAGCGTGAGCGGGAACTTGACCAGAAGCGAACGAGCAATGAAGGACGCGACCGGCCTGCCCCGGACCCTGCGCGGGCCTTCGAATACCAACGTCGCAAGGCGCGTGAAGCGGAATTGTTACGAACAGTACCCCCGGGATTGAAGCCTTACTATCGCGATCGGGTGAACTCCTATTTCGGTACATTTGACCGACCTTGATCCTATGGCAGCTTTGACCCAAGAATTGGAGTTCACTCAGAGGATAAACTTCCCGTCCCGGGCCGAGAACATCACACTGGCCGAGAAGCTCATCGATGAGGCCTGCGCCCGCCACAACGTGCATGAAAGCCTTTATGGCAATGTGCTGATCGCGCTTACCGAGGCTGTGAACAATGCCATCCACCACGGCAACCGCCTCGATCCATCCAAAACGGTGACTTTCGCTTACCAGCTCCACAAGGATAGGTTGGTATTCACTGTACAGGACCAGGGCCCTGGCTTCGATTTTACAAACCTGCCGGACCCAACCGATCCTCAGAACATCGAGAAACCACATGGGCGCGGAGTGTTCCTGATGAAGGCCCTGGCAGATGAAGTGGAGTTCCTGGATAATGGGGCCACCGTCAACATGGCCTTCAGCTTGAAGCCGGCACAGGAATAAGATCATGGCACAGATCACGTTCAAGGTGTTGGAAGTCCCCGATGCCTTTCGTGAGCGTACGGCATTGCGCAAATGGCTCAATGAGGTCACCCGTTCGCACGGTCACTCCATCAATGAATTGAATTATGTATTGATGTCTGACCGGGCATTGCTGGAATACAACAAACGCTATCTCGATCACGATGAATTCACTGACGTGATCACGTTCGATGGACAGACCGGGAAAGGTGTTTCCGGTGACGTTCTCATGAGCTACGATCGGATCAAGGAGAATGCTTCGACCTTCGGCAGCACCATGCGGAGCGAATTGAATCGCGTAATGGTACATGGGCTGCTCCATCTGCTTGGGCATAAGGACAAGACAAAGGAACAGAAGCGCATCATGCGCGAACTCGAGGATCGGTATCTCGCGTTGCTTGAAAAGAGTAAGGGCCATCGCCGTTAGGCAATGGCCCTTGACCGCTGTGAGCCGCCTCGCTCTTAGTTCACAGCGGATGAGTTGATCTCTTTAGCTCTTGCCAGCAATGCATTAACCCGTACAATGAGGTCTTCGGCACGTGAACGTGCCTGAGGACCGTTGTCAGAATTCACTTCATTCAGCGCGATCTCTATTTCACTTTGTGCTGCCAATAGATCGCTGCGTAACTGATCCATGATCGCCTTGCGCTTTTCAGCTTTGGCAGTAGTGAGTTCCGTATCCACAGCCCCAAGGTGACGATGGACCTGACCATACAATTCCTTCAGCTTACCCGATAATTCGCGCGTCTCCTGCTGGGGTCCCACAGGTGTATCCTGTATGGGGTATGTTGCCGGCACAGGTTCCTGGGCCAGAGACCATGTACCACAAAGCATCATCAAGCAGAAGAAATATACGCGCATGGTGAGTGATCATCGCCTACTTCCATGCCGATCAGGAAGGTCCATTGGCTTTCAGAAGGAAAGTGGGCATCCGATCGATCCGCTAATGATCTTCTGAGCTTTCCCTGTGGGGTTGGACCACCCCAGGCAATGATCCTACGCTACGTCATTTTCCACGATCAAGAGTAGATCTCTGGTGGGCGGACATACTTTAAAGGCATTTGGCATGTCATTTCGAAATATCGATCGAACACTAACGAATTATTTCCATATCATGCTACGCTGGACATTGACTTTTCTGATCGTTGCCATCATTGCGGCGGTCCTTGGGTTTGGTGGTATTGCGGCCGGGGCTGCAGGGATCGCCAAGATCTTCTTCTTCATTTTCCTGGTCCTGTTCATCCTCTCACTGGTACGGGGAGCCCGCACCTGATCACACTGCGTTCAGGTGAATGAAGAAGGAAGTGCCCTTCTGCAACTCACTTTCCACCGACAATAATGCGCCGTGAGCATTCAAGATGTTCCGCGCTTCCGTAAGCCCCAGCCCCATTCCTCCCTTTCTTCCGCTGAAGAACGGCTGGAATATGCGATCGCGATCCTCGGTGGACAGGCCCTTGCCATTGTCACTGATCACCACGCGGACCTTCCCGTTCAATTCACGGGAAGTGACCTTCAGCAAGCCCTTGCCTGATTCCATAGCCTCGGTGGCGTTGATCAGCAGATTCACCAACGCAATGGTCAAAGTCTCCTTGTCCATTTTCACGAAAGGGAGATCTTCACCAAGATCGAGTTCACATGTGATATTCTCCAGTTCACACCGGTCCTTGATCAACTCATAGGCTTTGCGTATCACCGTGTTGATGGACCCGGGCTCAAGGATCATTTCCATCGGGCGTGAGGAATGGAGCATCTGGGTGATCAAGGTCTTGATCCGGTTGGCATTTCGCTTCAAGATCTCCAGATACAGATCCTGCCCATTTCCTTCGACCGTTGGCATCTCCACCTCCAATTGCTCCAGTGCCAGTTGGATATTGGTCAGCGGATTACGCACTTCATGTGCGATAAGCCGTGCAAATTTGCCGGTGACCGCGAGTCTTTCACTTTCCTGAATGATCTGCTGTTGACGCTTGCTCTCGGTGATATCCATGAAAGTGACCACGAACCCGTCCAGGAGCCTCACGGCCGAAATGCTCCAAAAGGTACTGTTCCCGTCAAGTACCAGTTCATGTTCCACATGCAAAGGCTCACCGCTCTCGACCACCTGCTTGAAGCGATCGAAAAGACCCTGCTCGCGCATATAGGGTAGCTTTTCATTCAATCTAGCGCCCAACAATTGCTCGGAAGGGATACCCACCATTTCAATGGCGGCATTATTCACCTGCAACCATTCAAAATCGGCGATCTCGCCCCGCTCATCGCGCAGGGACCGAAAGGCCATGATGCTGCTCAACGAACTGTCCAGCACGCGCTTCAGACTGCGTTCGGCAAGTTCCCGCGTGCGGGCTTCCTTATCCCTTTCCCTTGCCGTGGTGCGCGCCACTTTCTCTGCTTGTTGCACCCGTTCCAGGGTCCTTATCAACCTGAAGAACAATAGACCCACACCCAGCAGGGCGAGCAGCGCATACAACAGGATCATCATTGGTGTCACCAGGCCGAGCGAGCGCTCCTGCGCAGAGCGTTGCTGCAATGCAGCACCATGCCGGGCGAGCAATTCATCACGTATCTCCTGGAGCCTGGCCATACTGCGTTGCCCCGTCCGCATCACTTCAGGCGAAGGCTGCCCGATCTGCACCTTGCCCGATCGCTGATCATTGACCAGCTGCTGCATATTCGCCTGTTTCTGGCGAATGACGACCTTGATCCCCATGGGGCGGCTTACGCCCTCGGTATCGGGAAGCAATGTGATGAGCTCGGTGAGCTTCGCGTTCATCCTTTGTACCGCCGCACGATAGGTACCTTCATAGGATGAGTCGTTCGTCAATAAATAACCGTGCACTGCGGCCTCAGCGGTGGAGACATGGCTGAAGAAACGATCGGTGGCATGCATGATCTCGTAAGACCTGCGGATCGCTTCATTCTCCTGTTTGTACCGGGCCAGGTTCGTGTACGCGAAGCCCAGCAATGCAATGACCAGCAACACGCTGGCGATCGCAATGGCCTTGATGAACCTGTTCTCCTGGTCGGTATCCATCGAGGCGAAGATGCGCCCTCGTAATGGCGCTCCACCTGATGGCTTCGGCGGGTTGTTGCTCATGATGACCCCGGGCCGCCCGATCGATCACAGATCGATGCCGAAAGACTTCAATTTATTGTAGAGTGTCTTACGATCGATATTCAGCATTTCAGCAGTGCGGGACTTATTGAAACCATTCCGTTCCAACGCGGTCAAGATCGCTTGTTTCTCAGCGTGCTGTGCAACCGCCCGTAGATCATCATCCGCAGAGATGGCCCGAGCCTCCACACCGACCTTCTCCGGTGGGCGCATGGAGGTACCCGCTATTATTTCCATGGGTAACTGCTCAAGCTGGATCGTATCCGTGTTGCAGAGAAGCACGGCACGTTTGATCACGTTGTTCAATTCGCGCAGATTGCCGTACCACGCATGTTGCTTCAACTTTTCAAGCACCTCTGGCGACATTCCCGTCACATTCCTCCCCAGCCGCTCGGCGGCCAACCGTAGGAAGTGTTCAGCATACATCTGAATGTCATCCTTTCGTTCACGCAGTGGCAGCAATTGGATGGTGAACTCGTTCAAACGATGAAAGAGATCCTCCCTGAACTTTCCTTCCCTGGTCGCTATGGTAAGGTCTTCGTTCGTAGCTGCGATGATGCGTACATCCACTGCGATATCCTTGTTATCTCCTATCCGCCGCACCTTCCTCTCTTGTAGGACCCGCAAAAGCTTCACCTGGTTCTCGTAACTGAGGTTGCCGATCTCATCCAGAAAGAGTGTTCCGCCATCAGCCTGTTGGAAACACCCGGCTTTGTCACCCAATGCTCCGGTGAATGAACCTTTGACATGGCCAAAAAGTTCGCTACCCGCCAGCTCCGCAGGCAATGCCCCGCAATCCAAGGCCACGAATGGTTTATCGGCCCTTACCCCCAGACGGTGGATCTCTTTTGCCACGAACTCCTTACCCGTACCTGTCTCGCCGATTATCAATAAGGACAGGTCCGTAGGGGCCACCAATTTGATGTGCTTGTTCAACTGGTTGGCGAAAGTGCCGCTGCCGTGAACAAAATTACCAGGCGTTGAAGGCGCACTGGCACCGGACCTCTTTGCAGATCCGTTGGCAAGCGGCATGGGAATATCAGCACCCTTGGAGAGTGCCTCTTCGATCCGCAGCGCTATATCATCCGGATACAAAGGCTTCACCACATAATCACGTGCACCCTTTCGCATCAATTCAACGGCGACCCGCACATCCGAGTAACCGGTAATGATCAATACGGGAATGCCGGGGGCCATGCTCTTGAAATGATCCAACATTTCGAGGCTGTCGGCATCGGGCAGCCGGTGATCGCAAAGGATGAGATCGAACTTCTCTTCCTTGAGCAGGGGCAATGCGGCGCTTTTTCGGCCAGCGGTACGCACTACATACCCTTTCTTTTCGAGGAATCGGGAGAGAAGCAGGCAGATATCCTGATCATCATCCACCAAGAGGATCCTTGAGGCAGCCATGGTCTTTAACTAGTTGTGTTCTCTTTCGGGGTCCAATAATTCCAACTTTCTCATTCCGTTCAGGATACTCGATCTATCCAAAGGTTTCGAGATAAAAAGATCGGCGCCGGCAGCCAGTGCATGCTCCCGTTCCTGGTCCATTGCACTTATCACGATGATCCGCGCATCAGGTGAATGTACTCGAAGTGAAGGTATCAACTCATATCCCTTACCGTCGGGAAGGTTGACATCAAGGAATATCCCGTCGAATGGTCCATTGTTCATGGCCGCACGTGCCTGCTGAAGGTCATGCGCCATGGTGGAACGAGCTCCAAAGCGCTGAAAAAGCGCTTTTAGCAAAAGACAGATCTCCTGCTCGTCATCCACGATCAATAATCTTAACTGGGGGTTGACCTGTCGATCTCGCAGGCCACTTGACCCCCTGCCTTGCATGCTCATCTCCATCGGTGGTTGCCTTCTGTTTGCCAAGTGCATACCATTGCCCCGAATGCGCGTCTAGCGCGCAATGACAAGGTCAAGGCGGCTATGAACACTCCGTTATAGCCCCAAAGTTGGGGAAATATTTCCCCAAATTCCATCTCTCTTCTACCTTGAATGAAGCTGTTTCACCGTTCACTTACGGTTGATGTCCGGTTTCGGCATGAAATGGGATCCCTCGGTCAGAAAACGAATAATGTCATGGGTAATTTGCTGTATATCATTGCTGTGATCTTGATCATCGGCTGGGTGCTTGGAGCCTTCGTTTGGAGCGCCGGTTCCCTTATCCACTTATTGCTGGTGCTTGCTGTAGTGGCGATCCTTCTGCGTCTGATCCGCGGTGATCGGACCGTCTGATCGTTACTGGATATAACGGCGGTCTTTCCGGGGAGCTATGCTTTCCTGGAGAGGCCGTTCGTTATTTACAGCGCATAAGCTGGATAAGGACATGGACTTATCTGAAGTATCTTGGCCCTATAGATCAAGGTCATGCGCATCAGTTTAATATCCATAGGGCTGTTAGTGAGTGTATTCACCCTCGCACAGGACAAGACATTCACGTTAAGGTCCAATGACCTGGGCGGGCAGGCAACCCAGGATCAGGTCTTTAATGGATCTGGGTGCACAGGTAAGAACATCAGTCCCCATTTGATTTGGGAAAATGCACCAGCCGGAACGAAGAGCTTCGCGATCACAATGTATGATCCGGATGCACCCACGGGAAGTGGATGGTGGCATTGGGTGGTGGTGGACCTTCCCAAGGATATCACATCGGTTTCTTCCAATTCAGGGAACCTGAAGAACGGGGCCATGCCGGCTGGCGCCCGTCAAATGAGAACTGATTATGGTACTCCAGGGTATGGAGGGCCGTGCCCTCCTGAAGGCGATCGGCCTCATTGTTATATCATTACGGTCTTCGCCCTGCCTACGGAAAAGGTCGATGTTCCCGATGATGCATCGCCTGCATTGGTAGGATTCAACTTGAATGCAAGTGCCCTGGCAAAAGCCAGCCTGGTCTTCTACCATAGCCGATGAGCATGTCCGCTATTGACCGATCGCACTTGTAGAAAGGAAACGGGATAGAGGTAGTGCGGATCACATCATACCCATCGGTGTGCGCACGCCGCGCTTCCCATTGCATTTATAGGCATGTTGGCCAGATGCACATGAGGCACAGAACAAGATCACTGCGAATAGATAGACGAGGAGCTTCATCGGCCAATAGAACGCCAACTCTCTCGAGAAAGTATCCTATAGCACGATCGTTATCTGGCCTGTGACCTATGGCAGTTGCTCGTTGATCGGGGATAGGAATGAGGAAGCGCCCAATGTATTGAGGATCTGCGTGCGATCGTTACTTGCACCACTGTAGCTTACCGCACCGCTCATATTCACGTCGGCATTATTGTAACCGGCCAGCGGAGAAAGGAACGTAGCAGCTCCGAGCGTATTAAGTACCTGGGTGCGATCATTGCTTCCACCTGAATAATTCACTACGGTGTTGCTGTTGGAATTACCGCTCCACAAAGTCCTGAATGAACCGACCGTCCTGCGTGCATTCGTTCCGTAGGTGCTCGTACCGGACAAAGTGAAATTGATCGAAGTGGATGTCGTGCTAAGAGCTACTGGCGAACCGGTCATCACCCCCAGGTGATTCCTGTGCCGTAAGGCGATGTGATAGTTTCCGTTGGATGAGCAGACGCTCACCGGACTGGTGCCATCCACGTCCACTACATCCCCATCTCGCTGGATCAAGGCAGCCCTACGTGCCAATATGGCCGAGGGTGTGGAAGAGTTCCGTAGCTCCACAAGTACCCAATCCACAATGGCGTTATTACCCGTGGTGGCGAGCACACTGCTCACAATGCTCTCAGTACCTGAATAGGAGAACGGAGCAAAATTGTACGGCTGGTTCAAAGGTATCAGGCTCGATGTACGGAGATTATCCCTCATCAGACCCGTGCCCGAGTCATAGGCACCATCAAGAAATGCCTTCGGCGCTACAAGAAGAGAAGTGCTCGTTCCTGTGGAATAGATGGCACCGGTAGCGGGTTGACCTCCGATGGACGCGTAATAATCCTTGTTGTTCGCCGTAGTGAAGGAGTCGTTCACGATATTGAAGCTCACACATCCCGTGGCATTTGTGACCGGAATGCGCGCGATCACCGTTTCCACGTTCGCAGGCCAGCTATATCCGGCAGAAAAACTGCAATTCTGAAGCTGTGCAAAGCCGAATCCGTTAATGGTCTGGTAGCGGAAACCTCCATTATCGATCTGCCCATCCGGAGATTTGCTCAATGGAATGACCTCTGAAGGACACCAACCGGCTCCCATGCTGCCGATCTGCTGCTGAATGGTGCCAAGATTCGCCCCGGACGAGGTCTGCCAACGTATGGTAAAGGTCATCGAAGAGATGACCTGGGCCGATAGTGTCTGGTTGGGGCGTACGCGCACTTCCAGCGTGTTGGCCACTGAACTGTTGAAGACACCGATATCGATCGTTTGACCGTGAACGGACCCGACAAAAAGGAAGATCGCGGGGAGTATCCGCAGTACATTCTTATAGCTCACGAGGACGGGGGTCATTGTGTGATGGTGTGAAAAGGCCGGTCAATTTATGGGATCTCTCCGATCTGGTGTTAGTTTTTACACGAAATGCGTTTCCCCCGTGACGGAGCCCATAACCTTGACCACGTGATCTCGTTGTACTGGTAAAGTTGCTCCCATATCTTGGTCACTTCAGAACATGCGCCTGCTGTTCAGATCACTATTCTTCCTTGCGATCTTCATCGGTCTGTTGGTCGCCATCGCCTACGCTACCGGGAATGACCATCTCATCCGCGGGGTGCGTAGCACCTACCTGATAGGCCACACCTCACCTCAGATCGACGATCGCGACCTTTTCCCGTCGGTCCGGATCAGGCCCTCCGACCCTGTTCCATGGCCAGTGAGTTCATTTGCGGGCATCCTGAAATTGAAGCCCGATCAGCTGAAAGAACTGAATGAGCTTGCCAGCGCAGGATTCCTGGTGATCAGGAACGACAGCATACTCTTCGAGCAATATTGGGAAGGTTGGGCCCGGGACCGCGTGCTCAATGCCTTCAGCGTTTCGAAAAGCTTTGTAGGGGCGCTTACGGGGATAGCTCTGCGGGAGGGTGTGTTGCGCGATGTCCACCAGAAGGTAAGTGGATTTCTTCCAGAGTTCTCAGATGGCTGTCGTTCAGAGCTTACCATCTGGCATCTATTGACCATGAGCACAGGTTTGGATTGGAGCGAAAGCAGCGCCGATCCATTCAGCGATAATGCCAGAGCGTATTATGGTAGAAATGTGCGCTCCCTGAGCCTTGATCAGCCTTGCCGTACGGCACCCGGCGTGGAGTTCGACTACATCAGTGGAAATACGCAGATCCTGGCAGAGTTGCTTGAAGCAGCCTATGATCGACCCCTTCACCTAATGGTCGAAGAAAAGTTATGGACCCCCCTGAACGCGGAGTATGATGCCTGGTGGGGGATGGATCGTATAGATGGTGATCTCAAAGCGTTCTGTTGTTTGTACGCGACCAACCGCGATCTTGCGAGATTGGGACAATTGTACCTCGATAGCGGAATGTGGCGCGGGAGGCAGATCATCGATCGGGAATTCTGGCTTCACTCCATTAAGCCTGCACCGTTGAAGGATGGCACTGACGAGAACCGCAGATATGGCCAGCATTGGTGGATCGCTCAGATAGAAGGAGGACAAGTGCATTACGCCCGGGGGATCCACGGTCAATACATCATCGTCATTCCGCATGAACAACTCGTTATCGTTCGCACGGGCAGGGAGCGCGGTGAAGTTGGAGAGGATGGCCACCCTGTGGACCTGTACACCTGGATCGATATTGCACTGGAACTTTCTCACCGGGCCGGTGGCCCGCATATTGCAGATCGCGCGACATGATCAAGGATATCCATCATCCCAAGGTGGAGGGAGTGGCAATGGCCGTGGTGCCGGAGAAGGATGAAACGGGAGATGATGCATGGTATGTCTACCTGATCAATGAGCAGAACGTTGCGCTGGAAAATATACTCGTGAGCTCGCGGGGATATGGCCAGATCGAAGGTGAAAAACGCGCGACCAGCGAAATGCGCCATTTCCTGGATAGGCTCGGTCCAAAAAGTTGGGCACGCATCGAGCGGATAGTGGAAGAGGTGTTCCCGTTGAGCAACCAGTATTGGCTCAGCTTTTACGTGGGCCGCGCGCTCCATGACAAGAAGTACATCTTCCTGCCCGAAAGCATTCAACAGGAGAATTTCACCAACCTTCCGCTCATGAACAAGCGGGGGGTGATGATCCAATGATCGCGCGCGATCGCCATGGATCGCTTCCGGTTTATTTTGCCCTTGGACCATGAGAACCGACAGACCGAGAGACCTCGGCAAGATCCTCTTTCTCGATATCGAGACCGTACCTCAGCGGCTTGAATGGGAGCAGGTGGATCCCCAACTGCAACATCTTTTCGAAAAGAAGACCCGGTTTGAACAGGAAAGGTCCGGCAGGTCGGCAGCCGAGGTCTACGCTGAAAGGGCGGGTATACAGGCCGAATTCGGCAAAGTGATCTGTATCGGTGTCGGGCGTATGTGCAGGGAGGGTGATCACTGGGAGCTTCGTGTTTCATCATTCCAGGGTGATGATGAACGTGCGCTCCTGAAGCAGTTCTGTGACCTGCTCGATCGGTTCTACAACACCGATGATCACTGGTTGTGCGGACATAATGTGCGCGAGTTCGATATTCCTTTCATCGCGCGCCGGTGTATCGTGAACCGTCTCAGCCTCCCCCGCCTTCTGGACAATTCCGGCGCTAAACCGTGGGAGATCGGGTATCTCGACACCATGTCCCTCTGGTGTTTCGGAGATCGCAAGGCTTTCACATCACTGGAACTTCTCGCATACGTCCTTGGTGTACCAACACCGAAGGATGATATCAGCGGTGCAGATGTCGCCAGGCTCTATCATATTGAGAATGACATCGAGCGCATCGCCCGCTATTGTCGCAAGGATGTGATCGCTACGGCACAGGTCTATCTGCGCATCACCGGTGGCGACATCGTTCCCGAGCAGCACATCAGGATGACATGAGCACAGAAGCCTTGTTGCAAGTGAATGGCCTCACCGTCCTGTTCGGCGATCGCGTGGTCGTTGACAGTGTCTCCTTCGACCTGCAACGTGGCGAATGCATCGGCCTGGTGGGAGCAAGTGGATCGGGCAAGAGCGTGACATCACTTGCGCTCATGAGACTTCTAGATCCACGTGTGTCCAGGATCGAAGGCGCCATCAATTACGATGGCAAAGAACTACTGTCGCTACCCGAAGATGAACTACGGACCTTCCGCGGAAGGCATCTGGCAATGGTGTTCCAGGAACCGATGACCGCCCTTGATCCCGTGTACACGGTCGGCGAGCAGGTGGCAGAGGCCATCAGGCTGCATACCGGCACCGGAAAAAAAGATGCTCGCAAAAAAGTGATCGGGCTTTTTGAGGAAGTACATCTGCCTTCGCCAGAACAGCTCTACGATCGATATCCGCATCAACTCAGCGGCGGACAGAAACAACGAGTGGTGATCGCCATGGCCTTGAGCTGTTCGCCATCGATCCTGATCTGTGACGAACCCACCACAGCATTGGATGTGCTGGTGCAAAGAGAGATACTCGATCTCCTGGATCGGATACGACGGGATCGGCGGATGGGCATGATCTTCATCACGCATGATCTCGGTGTGGTGAAGGAAGTGGCCGATCGGGTGCTGGTGATGCATCAAGGAAAGGTGGTGGAGCAAGCTTCCGTTGAAATGATCTTCCATCGACCTGAACATCCGTATACCAAAGGCCTGATCCGATGCAGGCCCGATCCGGCCAGGCATCCTGCAAGGCTGCCAACGATCGAAGGGGTGATGGCCGAGTGCGACGAACCGATCGAACTCCCAGCAGATCATCGGTCCGAACGGATGAAGGAACTTCTTTCAAGAGTGCCGATCCTATCCGTACAGGATCTTCACAAGACACACGTGAGGGCGAAAGGTCTTTTCGGTGGCCGGCGCAATGAAGTCCATGTTCTCGATGACATCGGTTTCGATGTATATCCAGGCGAATCCCTGGGAATAGTGGGCGGCAGTGGAAGCGGCAAGACCACTCTGGGCAGGAGCATCCTCCAACTGATATCCCCCACGAGCGGGCGGGTAAGATTTCGGCCAAAGGGTTCCAATGAGCTGGTGGAGCTTACAGAATTGGACCCTGCCGGAATGAGGAAGCTGAGACGTGAAATGCAGATCATTTTCCAGGATCCATATTCATCGCTCGATCCACGACTTACGATCGGAGCAGCAATGGTCGAGGCAATGGAGGTCCATCACATAGGTAACAACGCAAAAGATAGAAGACAAAAGGCCATATCCCTGCTGGAACGCGTGGGCCTTGAAGAGGCGCACTTCGATCGGTTCCCGCATCAGTTCAGTGGCGGGCAGCGGCAACGGATCGTGATCGCGCGTGCACTCGCATTGCATCCGCGGCTGATCATCTGTGATGAAAGTGTGGCGGCATTGGATGTAAGTGTTCAGGCACAGGTGCTAAATCTCCTGAATGATCTGAAGGATGAGCATGATCTCACGTACCTCTTCATCAGTCATGATCTCAACGTGGTGAAATATTTCTGCGATCGCATTCTGGTATTGGAGAAGGGAAGATGCGTTGAGCTCGGTGCGGCAGATGAGGTCTATAACGCACCCCGGTCGGCATACACGCGCTCGCTCATAGAAGCCATTCCAGGAAGATGACGACCACGCGATCCCGCGATCTTGCCCCGCTGGGCGCACTGATCGTGGCCTGCATGGCTTTCACGATCTTCTTCTACCCCAAGATCTCACTGCAGCCAGGCTCGCATCTCTTCACCGAAGGTGGTGATGGCATCAAGAACTATTTCACCTTCGCATGGCATGTCCAGCATGATCATTCACCGCTGCATTTCGGTGGAACGAACCACCCTTTCGGCGATCATGTGTTCTTCGCGGATGCACATCCATGGCTGGCCATCCTTCTGGGTGTATTCAGCCCCCCTGCAGGATCGGAGATCGCGCTGCTGAACGTTCTTCTCCTTGCGGGGATCCTTTTACTACCTGCACTTTGCACATACGGGGTCTTCAGACATTACGGTCTTTCTTCTTGGATCGCTGTATTGAGCGCATTCTGCATCACTCTGATGCAGCCGCAACTTTCGCGCATCGGAGGTCATCTTTCACTGGCCCACGCCTGGGTCATTCCAATGGGCTGGCTGCTGGTTCTCCGGTATCTGCGATCTCGATCCTTGCGATCGGCGCTCCTGTTGATCGCACTCGGTTCGATCGCTTATCTGACACACCCGTACCTGGGCCTGATGCTCACAGCATTCATCGGACTCATCTTTCTCTTTGATCAACTGCGCCATATACGTTCGATCGTTCCGGCCGATGTTATCCTGCGTGGAAGCATCGTGGTGCTGCCGGTCCTGCTGTTCTGGTCGCTGATGAACGCGGGTGATGTGATCGCTGATAGACCGGTCAGGCCATCCCGACCGGACGAGTATCATACCATCTGGTCGAGTTTCATCCATCCCTGGCATGAGATGTTCGGCCGTGATCCATTGGGGCTGGTCGAAATACCCGAATGGGAGAGCCAGGTCTATCTGGGGCTGGGGATCCTGGCCGCTGCACTGTGCATCTTATTGATCGGCGTACATAGGGCATTGACAAGACAGTGGGGCGCGCAACGATCCGATCTCGCCCTTCCACTGGCCTCCTCTGCAACACTGTTGATCTTTTCTTCCGGCATGTTGATGGATCTGATAGGTGCCGATGGCATCTTCTCTCAATTCAGGGCCACGGGAAGATTTGCCTGGCCGTTCTGGTACACGCTCACCACTGCCGTTATCGTACAGGCCTATCGCTTCACCTTCATCTCAAGCGACCGCAGGCTCCGTACCCTATATATGTTCTTGCTTCTGGTGATTGCCGTGGAAGGCGTTTTTCAGCACGTGCACATTGCACGGTTCGCCGGTTATTTTCCAAGTCATTTCACCTCTTATGGATCGGATGAGGAGTGGAAGGAACTAACGGCCGTTATCCAGAACACAAAAGCCGAAGGCATCATACCGCTGCCACTTCCGAACGTCGGCACGGAATACTATGATCGGGAAGGGAAGCCACACATCATGCGAAGAATGTTCAATCTCGCTTACCGCTCGGGCACGCCTCTGATGGCATGCCTCACCAGTCGTGTTTCCCATTCTCAAGCCCGTGACCTCCTGGCCTTGATCGCACCGCCGGGCCATCCGAAACACCTGAAGGATCATTTTCCTTCTGACGCAAAATTCATTGTTCTTTGGAGTGGTGAACAACTCGATCAGGACGAACAAGAACTGTTCGATCGAGCTCGGCCATTGATGAAGAACCAGATCGGTGAAGTACGGTCCATCGACCACACTGAACTTTTCCGGCCGTTATCAGACACCATCATCCCTGCGGATCTACCGGAAAAGCACATCGCTGGCGTACGCATACATGCGGAGGACCCGGGCCAGGTCTTGGTCGGCAACAGTGGAGAAACATTGGTAAGCGAGTACTTTTTCCTATTGGAAAGACCATCTCATTCACTGGAGCAGCGGCCTTATGAATTGAGCTTTCACTACGATCTGATCGACCGCGAGGCGATCCGCTGCTGGCTCGTTCTGGAATCCAGTGTAGATGGTCATGCCGACGCCAGGTGGGATGCTGCCGTACCTATAATGTCAGCACCGATGCAGTATGAGGATAAGTTGATCATGCGCTACAGATTCCAAGCGGCTGATACCACGCGCTGGTTGCGGGCCGTCCTCATCGGTCCGGAAGGGAGCAGGGCGCGATCGGCCATAAGCAAGGTCTTGCTCCGGCCGGCCGAAATGGATGTCTGGCAAACGAATGATGACGAGGGAATGATCTACCGGAACAACATCCCTATCCCCGCTTCCGCCGATCGCTGACCAGAACAACGATCAGGTTGCGCAATTCCTTTAAAAGTGCACTTGATCGCATCGGTTTGAATTCCGCTTCCTCGTTCAATTGTACCGGAACCACATCGATCTTCAACTTTTTGTTCCGCGTGGCTTGCAGAATGAACTCGAGGTCGAAGAGATAGCGATCGATCTTGGTCTGGAGAAAGACCTCGCGGCCTCTCCGATCGAACCCTTTCAATCCGCACTGGGTATCGCTTACTGGTGCGCGCAACAGCACCTTGAGCATCCACCGGAAAGACCGTGACAAGAGCCTGCGGCCGAAAGGCACCTGCTCATAATACGCTTCATTACGATGGCCCAGCACGATGTTGGATCCGTTGAGCAACGCCGCAATAACGCTCCGCATGCTCTCCAGCTTGAAAGGCATGTCTATATCGGTGAACATGTACAGGTCCGAATCCACGGCATCGATCCCTGTACGCAGCGCAGCTCCCTTTCCACGGTTCACCGCATGATCGATCCATGTAAGATCGATCAAGGCCGCCTCTATCCTTTTTACTGTGTCGCGCTCGATCGGAGAGGGCGTGCCATCGTTCACGATCACAAAACGGAACCGCTCCGATGGCATGGACCCGATCAATTCAAGATTGCGTTCTATCAAACGATCGGCCCAGCCCGAAGGCGGATCATAGCACGGTAGAACGATCGTGATGGCCTGCTGCATCCATTTGCAATAGTAGCTCGATCTGAACGATCCGCGTTTCTACTTTCGCCGCGTGTTGCATTCACCCGATCAAGGTCCAACTTCATCGGATCCGTTCTGGGTCAAGATCCTGGGACTGGCTGCCGTGCTCGTTCTGTTCGGTGTGGGCATGTGGAACTATCCGATCGCAATGCTGGGCACCGATCGTTCGCTCATTCCAGGAGATCTTACCGAAGCAAGGTCGAACAATTACATCCTTGAACACTTTCATTCTTTTATTACCGGAAAGGTGGACGATTACTGGGATGCACCGTTCATGCATCCGACCAGAAATGCACTTGCATATTCGGAGGATCTGATCGGCACTGCGCCTTTCTATTCGATCCTCCGATCAACAGGATATAATCGGGAAACGTCGTTCCAAGCCTGGATCGTTCTACTATTCGCGCTTAACTTCTGGTGTTGTTTTCTTGCGCTTCGGATCTGGTGCGGCCATTCGATCGCGTCGGCAGCAGGCGCATTCATTTTTGCCTTCGGCATATTCAGCCTGGGCCAGATACAACACCTGCAAATGTTGCCAAGGTTCGCATCGCCATTCGCCATGGTCTTCGCATGGCGATACCTGGACACGCGCAAGCCTCTCTTCCTTTTCCTGGCTGCATTTGCGACGATCTACCAATTCTATTGTGCGCTCCAACTCGGGTTCGTGCTTCTGTGGGGTCTGCTATTCTTGGTCGTTGGATATCTGATCGCGTATAGACGCCAACTCGGCGTTCGCCCTCTAAAGGGGAGCATTCCTCTCCTGGTCACATGCGTTATCTCTATCATAGCACTGGTGCCATTAGCGATCCCGCGTCTTTCTCTACCGGATCTTTCGATCAGTGCTAGATCAACCTTCGATCTTGCACCACTTTCATCCTACTGGTCCAGCCATCCTGCTGCCGTATCCTGGCATGACCTGTCCGTTCACGGTGGTCCTCAACTTTTCCCGGGAGCCATTTGCATAGCGGCGATACTGATCTCATTGACCTTGGTGGTTACGCGAAGAAGAGATCCTTCCACAAAAAAGTTCTCAGCTATTTTATTGGCTCTGCTCCTGCATTTCGTTTTCTCGATCGTCATCAGTAGTTCCGAGGTGTTCGCCCAATTCACCCGGGTGCCGGTCAATTCATTGATGACCTCGCCAGAGAGGGTGGCTGGCATCCAGATCCTCTTTTTCAGCATGGCTTTCGTTGCCCTCCCTGCCCTGCTGCCTTCCCGGCGATGGATCACATTAAGCATGATCATTGTCCTACCAGCGCTCGTCCTTATCGATAACAAGATCGATGTACGCCATATACCCACCTTCAACAAATGGACTTCACGAAATCTCGTGGCCGAAGTGGAACGCCACATCACTGTAACGGGATATGAAAAAGACGCGATCATAGCCTACACGCCTTTGCTGCCGATCTTGGAAGAAGAACAGCAAAGCGATCGTGTTTCGGAGATCCATATTTCCACCATGCTGGCAACCCAGCAACTCGGCATACCGACGGTCAATGGTCATGCCCGCACTATTCCGTCAGAGTATATGGATTTCTTCGAACGCTTGGATGAACGATCATTGCTGAACTGGTGCGAAAGATCCGGTTGTGATCCCAGATCGATCGTGCAAGTCACTAACGCTCCGTTCCCGGTCGCGAGCACCGATACCGTCATACTGGCCGCAGCGGATGGTCGGATGGTCTACGCAGACACGATACACCATGCATTGCTCATATCCGATAGCCCCAGAACGGATCTTTCAGCCACCTTTCTATTGATCCGAGCGACGGACGATCGCATCGCGTTGCTGGCACACAATGGGAATTTTGTCTGTGCAGAACTATTGCAACGAAGCCAGGTAAGTGCCACTGCGCCGGATCTTGGTGACTTTGGGATATTCGAGCAGGTGGAGCTCGATCAAGGATCGATCGCATTGCGGGCGCACAATGGATCGTTCGTCACCGTCAACGACAAGGGATCGTTATATGCAGTGGCTGATTCGGTCGGTAAGAACGAACGCTTCCGTTTCGTAGAACATGTTCGGTGATGAGGCTGCAATGAGCCCCTGGGCAGCAGAACCTACTTCCGAACGATCAACTGGTCGCTTAATCTGGGTAAGCGCACGCTTCCTAAACGAAATGCAGGGATCCCATTGGCCTGTGTATAAAAGGCCGATGGGGTGATGTCTCCGCGCTGAACTTCATGGCCTATGGCTGAGGCGATCCAATGATAGAAATACATGTCACCATACAATTCGAATGTTCCATCAGATCGGGAAACCGTATGATAGGAATGTGAAAAATATTCGTTCCATGCGAGGACCACACCCCCTTCGATCGGCGACCCATCCTCATCGATCAAGCGACCGGTGATCATTACATCATCGTGATCTGAGTAATTGTAGTAATTCGATAGCAGTTCACAACCCGATCCGTCCTTCAAATGTTCGAAGTTCCGAAAGACTTGAATGCTACTCTTTTCCTGTCCTTTGATCGTCCACAACCCCATGAAATCCGAGTGGAACCTACCCCAATTCACATCCCGGTACTGCCACCACGAATAACCGAGTCCACCGCATGCCAGGGTCTTTTGAAGGGTCTGCTGAGCAAAATCTCTCTGTTCATCATAAAGGACTGAATCTCCGTCTGCGGGCAAGGACGTTTCTCCAATGATCCAAGGCGAGCGCACATGCCGGCCATACCAGGCCATTTCATTCACCACCTGCTTCGGTTCATATTCATACGGGTGAAAGGAGATGAAATCAACATCAAGAATGTCGGGATCCCAGGCGAACACCTCGCGAATACCGACCAGGCCGATCGTCACCAGATGATGTGGTGCATGCTTGCGCACCAGCTCCCTCCAACGATCGACGGCGTGATGGACATCTTTCTTCGGACGGTGATGAGGCAGGTCGAAATACAGGGGTTCGTTGAACAGGTCGTATGCGAGGATCCCTTCATGATCTTTCAATCGCTTGAAGATGCCGACCGCATGATCTTCATAGATCCGCTCGTCAGGTCTCATACGAACCAAAAGGATCACTCTCAATCCTTCTTCCCGTGCAACATTGATCACATCTTCAAGTGCGTCGAAATACCGGTCCTTCCACCCGCCTTCAAATGGCAGCCATGTATCCTCACCTGCTTCATTACGGCTCTTGAGCGATACTCCATTGTCATTCGGTGAGATCTGCAGGTCTGGCGCCAGCCCGAAACGAACGGCATTGAACCCAGCACTCCGCATTTCGCGAAAGTCAGCTGCCAACTGGCGCCTGGCATCCTTTCTTGATGTGATCACATATCCTCGATAGTCCATTCCAGGCGCGGCCCAGCAACTATCACCGATCCATTGCAGATCCACCAGATAATTGATCACCAATGGGAAGAAAGGTTCCTCATTCAGGACGAAACCATCTTGATCCATTTGCACGAATTTCTTCGGATCGTCCCGATCACAGGAAACAGCCATGATCGCCCAGAGTAGAATAATGCGAACAGTCGGGCCGGGACTACGTACCGGTAATGGCCACCAATTGACCGGCTCCATTCGTCCGTAGAACTTGTACTTCGAACAAATGACTTTCATAAGCGCAAATGATCGAGCATCTGGTTGCTGGTCCGGTACGCGCTTCTTGGAAATTCAGCCTCCCGATCATTGGAAACATGATCTCCCTTCGATCGATAGAGAAGGCAGTCTTCATTGGAATAGATCAGATCATAATATGGCAATACGAGTTCAAGGAAGTCGTCGTTCTCATTCCCCTGATCGCCATCCCTAAGTACAAAAATGTGATCCACCTGCTCGCCCATGCCATTCACTTTCGTGAGCCGGAATTCGTGTTCCAGATCGGCCAACCATACCGGGCCGATCCGCATTGCAGGCATCATTGTGCTATTCCATTGCAAGGGAAAGTAACCGAGCCCTGCTTCATAATTCTCCAGAATGACAACTGGTCTATTGACGCCCAGGTAATTCGAGTAATGAGGCGCAAGCCAGTTATTCGATCGGTTCACAGGATAGACCACGGAACCCGGCGAAAGATATTCGCCTGCAAGCTCGATGTTCTTTGCGATCCGGTTCTGATCCTTTATCACTGCGATATGATACTTCCACAGTGACGAATACGGGATCATCATTAACACGATGGCCGACCAGATCGACCATTTGGGGACACGGTGAAGAGAGAGCGCGACCAGAACGAACATGAGCAGCAACAATCCCAGACGGATGGACATGTAACCAGCAACACCATTGCCATCGGGCATCAGGAGATATAGGAACAGGAATATGAGGCAAATTGCCCACCACGTGGAGATGGAGAGCAATTCCTGACGGTATGTGGAGGTCCGTTCCTTGTGATGGCGGAAGGTTCTCCATGCGCCACTTAGGAATGTTGCTATCGAAAAGATGACAAGAACACTGAAGATCTGCCTGGTATACACTCCCTCCAATTCAATGTTATAGGAGATCAATGGCCTTAGGTTGAATACCCACTCCACTAATTCACTCCTACTGACGAACGTATACTCCAAGGCCTTCGGCATGTTCAAATAATACACGACCGATAACAGTAAAGGAATAAAGGCGGCACCTGCCAGCGAAAGGGCCTTTGGCAGCATGGAACGGTACATTTCGTTCAACCAGGCGGCGCTCCAACGGATGCACCTGAACGAACTCATGAACGAGAGGAACGCGAGCAAGAAAAGGGTGAGACCAAAGACGAAAATGTGGGCGAAGTACAATAAAAGGAGCAATGTGGCAAGACCGCTTACCTGGCCGAACGATCGATGTGGCACTTTCTCCAGCCTGAGCCATTTGGCCAGGACAAGGAACATGATCATGATCGCCAGGGAGAAATTGTAGAAGCCCAGTGTGAACAGGTACGAATAACAGAAGGGCAGGATGAAATAACTGTATTCGATATTATTCGGACCCACTGTCCGCACCAGATGGCGGAATGCATAGGGCAGGCCTACAGCGTAAAGTACGAGCAGGACCTTCTCCGCCATGAATGCCGGCAGGACCAGAAGGCCTGAAGACAGAATGAAATGGCCGAGCCAATTGGGGACCGGAACAGGCGTGAATTCATAAAAGGATCGGATAGTTTCCGTACCCCCGAAAAGTAATTCAAGGATCAACCTGGAATTATAGAGATGGGCCGCGCCATCCATGGAAGGAAAGAACCTGAAGAGCAGAACAGGCAGGGCATTGAGCGAAACGGCCGCAAGAAAAAGATATCGTTCGGCAGTAGGATGGAACACTTTCTGGATCATCTCGAACGCTTCCTCGACATCAGACCCTGTAGAACTCCTTGATCACAGTCCATATTTGATGATGCACCAGATCGCCCGGAACCCATCCTTCCAACCGATCTTTTTCCCTTCCGCATACGTGCGCCCGTAGTAACTGATGCCTACTTCATAGATACGTATGCCCTCCACACGTGCGAGTTTGGCGGTGACCTCCGGCTCGAATCCAAAACGCTTTTCGCGCAGATCGAGCTTCTTGGCGATATCACTGCGTATCAATTTGTAACATGTTTCCATGTCCGTAAGGTTCAAGTTGTTGAACGCGTTGGACAAGGAGGTCAGCACTTTGTTGCCGATGCTGTGCCAGAAGAACAGGATCCTGTGTGGGTGATGACCCATGAAACGAGATCCGTACACCACATCGGCGAATCCTTCAACAACGGGACGAAGCAACAAGTTGTATTCACGCGGATCGTATTCAAGATCGGCATCCTGAACGATCAACCATTCACCGGTGGCCTCCTTGATGCCGCGATGTATCGCCGCGCCTTTGCCCATGTTGCGCGGTTGTTCATGATACCGGATGCCCGCGGACCCGTTCGACGCGATGTAAGACTTTACAACCTCAGTGGTCCCGTCGGTAGATCCATCGTTCACGATAATGATCTCTTTCTGGATGCCATGATCGAGCTCCACTTCAAGCACCTTGTCCAGGATCCGATGGATCGTTCTCGCCTCGTTGTAAGCGGGAATGATGATCGAAAGCGTATGGATCGTAGTCATTCGATGACGATCAGCGATGATCTGTTCAGACCGTCATTTCAGGTACCTCTCCCTCCACTACCAACCTTCCTTCCGTCTTCGCCTTGATCTCCTCCACCGACACTCCCGGGGCACGCTCCAAAAGTTTAAATCCTTCGGGTGTCACATCGAACACTCCAAGATCGCTCACGATCTTCTTTACACAACTCACACCTGTCAACGGCAGGGTACACTTCCTCAATAATTTGCTCTCGCCGGCCTTGTTGGTATGCATCATCACCACGATGATGTTCTCGGCGCTGCTCACCAGGTCCATGGCACCACCCATGCCCTTGACCATCTTGCCCGGGATCTTCCAGTTTGCGATGTCGCCGTTATCCGCGACCTCCATGGCGCCCAGCACCGTGAGTTGCACGTGCTGACCGCGGATCATGGCGAAACTCGTGGCACTATCGAATATGCTGCTGCCCGGCAGCAGCGTCACCGTCTGTTTTCCGGCATTGATCAGGTCCGCGTCCTCATCCCCTTCAAAAGGGAACGGGCCCATGCCAAGGATGCCGTTCTCACTCTGTAACACCACGTTCATTCCTTCTGGAATGTAGTTGGCCAACAGCGTGGGAATGCCGATCCCAAGATTCACATAATAGCCGTCCTTCAACTCACGCGCGATGCGTTCCGCCATCTGGTGTTTATCCAAAGCCATTCCAATACTCGATATGCCGTCAAATGTAGTCTTGGATGCTCAATGACCTCTTGTAGGTCTGGGCCGGTACACGCGTATCCTCAGCTCATCGACATCGCATTGGACACTCAACGGATCCCATAATACAAGGTGAGGCTTCACGATCTGCGGCCCCATCCATTTCATCACCACGGATCTTTCATTGTGCCAATAAGGGCGGATCAACCGTGGTGAACGTCCATTCTCATACTTCGGCACCGGCTCGTCCCCATGAAGTACGATGAAATGGATGTCCGCCAGCCTTTCGCTGCAATCGATGATGCATGAGATCTCCAGAAAGGCACCTTTTGCATCAGACAATTGGCGCTCATTGAGCATTTCGAAGATCGCGGCCGATCCCTGCATCTCCGGACGATGTTCAGCGATCAACTCAAGGTCCAACGGCCTTCTGACCAACGAGAGATGCTCATTTTCAAGGAGGATCTCATCATCCATGAAATGATCCCTGTATCGATGATCGACGATGTACATATCGGCCGGTGCATGAGGGAAGTCTTCTGTCTCTGCAAGTGGCAGATCGATGCCATGGATGCGTGCCAAGTACGGTACGTTCAATTGCAGTTGATGATACGTTCCAAGGACCAACGGCCTGGAAAGCTTCTTCTGTTCATCACTGATCGTCCGCAACCATTCCACTGGAACTGCCTGTTCGGGCCACAGCGATGTATGCAACGGATCGATGCTCAATAACGATCGCAATGGCAGGATCAAGAGGACAAGGGCGACGGATCGGACCTTGATGAATGATCGATCTGTTCCATCCAGCATCCAGCCGACAAGTAGGATGAACAGCGGTACGAGATGAACGGCCGCACGGTCTTCCGGGTAATTCACATCGAAGAAGATCGCCGCAGGAATACGCAACAGAAGATCGCCAAGAAAGAGAGTTCCGCAGACCTTGCGGCTCCAAGATGAGGATCTGATCGCGCTGATGGCGGCCATCCCGCCGGCCAACATCACAATGCCGACCGACCACCGATCATCAGATCCGAAAAGAAGTTCCACCAAAGGCATCACCGTCACCTTTATCAAGCCTTCTGTGCTGCCATGATAAAGAAGTCCACGTCTTTTCAATTCCCATGACAGAAGCAAGCCGATCGACAAGCCGGACGCTGCCATTATTGCGATACCAAACCTTGACCATTTCGCCATTTCGTTCGATGATGATCGCAGCATAGGCTTCAATACCGACACGAACAATAACAGGGAAACCGGAAGTATGGTGAGCACACTTGCGTTCGCCAGGAGAATGAAGACCCACATCCAGAAGATCGTTCTTCGATCCCCGCTCCTTTCGAATGCGACCATCCTTTCCAACGCAAGCATCCAAAAAGCGAGCATCGGCCCATAGCCGCGGAAAAGACTGAACAGATCGATGACGAATGGGCAAAGTACCAGCGCCACCAGAACGCACCAGCGGATCAATGAGCCATTGATCGTAAGCACACACCTGTACGCAGCCCAGATGAAGCCCGAATAGGCCAGGACACTGAGGAGACGAATGCTTAGAAGGTGCTCACCGAACAGCTTTGTTACAAGGATGCCGAAAGCCGAATTCAGATAGTGGTTGTTCGCGTCCCAGAGTGAGAGATACGGAAGGAACTCGTTCCGGTCCACATACCAGAAAAGGGAAGCTGCTTCATCATGTACCAAAGGCATCAGAGCAGCTCTTATCGCCACCCCAGCAAGAAGTAGCAGACCTATTACAGGCAGTACATACCGATCGCTGCGCGCAGAAATGAGCGAGGAAGAGCACATCGATCGGTGGTGCCCCTCGATCATGAGCAGATCTATTTGCGTGGACGCACGGTCCGCTGCTCTATGCGCTTCTCGTAGCCCGAACCTTGGAAGATGCGCTGCACGAAGATGCCCGGTGTATGGATCTCATCCGGATCCAATTCGCCCGGCTCGACCAGTTCCTCCACCTCGGCCACGGTGATCCTTCCCGCCATGGCCATCATCGGATTGAAGTTGCGGGCCGTGCGTTTGTAGACAAGATTCCCGAACCGATCGCCCTTCCAGGCTTTGACCAGGCTCAGATCTGCCCTTAACCATTGCTCCATCACATACATCTTCCCATCGAACTCACGCGTTTCTTTTCCTTCGGCCACCTCGGTACCATAGCCGGCAGGAGTGAAGAATGCCGGAATGCCTGCACCGCCGGCGCGGCATCTTTCCGCCAACGTTCCCTGCGGAATAAGATCCACTTCAAGTTCACCGCTCAGCATCTGCCGCTCGAACTCGGCATTTTCACCCACGTAACTGCTGATCATCTTTCTGATCTGGCGTGTCTTCAACAAAAGACCCAGGCCGAAATCATCCACCCCGGCATTGTTGCTTATACAGGTGAGCCCTCGCGTACCTCTCCGCGTAAGCGCATTGATCAGGTTCTCAGGAATTCCACACAGGCCGAAACCGCCGACCATCAACGTCATTCCATCGGCCAGTCCTTCCAATGCCTCATCAGCATCCTTTACCACTTTATTCATGCGCGTGTGCGAGATCCGTGTCGGCGAAGATATAGGGTGCACCCCATGTGCACCGACCATCTTGATTCATCGTGGGATCCTTGCGGGAACATCTGCCCGTTCTGCGGCAGAGCATCCACACGCATGGCGCTCGGCATATGGGCTCAAAATTCCGGATCTCCGCGTCATTGTTGGATCATCCGTTGTCGGCACGCTGTTGAATGGTCTCTGTTCGAAAACCTACCGAAATGAAACCTCTCCTACAATACGGTCTATACGGCAGGCTTGCACGTAAGAACGATCAAGATGTACGCATCCGCATCAACGAGAATGACGAACGAAGTGCTCGTATCCGTGAGGGTGTGGCCATGAAGAACAATTTGGATGTGCACCCATCGGTGTTCGCATGCTACGGCAACGGACCTTTCATAATGCCTTCACTTTACCGCTGATCTGACCAGATGGCCCGGAACAAAGGTCCAGTGCTTACGGTGGATGCCTTGATCGAGGATGACAAGGGCCGTGTGCTCATCATCAAAAGAGCCGTGGAGCCTTTCAAAGGGCGCTGGTGCCTTCCTGGTGGCAAGGTGGACGAGGGCGAACGTGTCGAAGCCGCCCTGGAACGTGAGATCGTGGAGGAATTGAAGGTACGTATCGGCATCCGCGAATTGATCGGTATCTATTCAGAACCCGATCGCGATCCACGAGGCCACTTTGTTTCAGCATTGTTCCATGCCACCATAGTTGGCGGTGAACCGACCAGGTCTGAAGAGGTGAGCGAGATCAAATGGGTGGAGCGTGGCGTCAAGGACCTGAAGTTGGGATTCGACCATGGCAAAATGCTGCAACATTGGTGGACCAGGAACAGCAGCGGAAAGGTGTGGCCAAAACCGAAGGACGGTACCGATAGGTCCACAGCATTGAAGGCGCATCCAGTGGATGGTGATGAGAAAAGCTCAAGGAAGACAACAGTGAAGGACAACGACAGACTAGTTGAGGACGAAGCAGGTCGCGGCAAGCGGGTCGTTAAAGGCGCCAACGGCAAAAAGGCACATTCAACGCAGGCCAGACCAATGAAAGGCTCAGGAACGAAAAGAACCGCGGCGGCAGGAAAAGCCGGCACGCGACGCCATACCCGCTAAGGGAGCTATGCTATGAGAGAGATACAAGATGAGACAATGAAATGTTTTGAATGAATAGTAGGATCATTCATTTGATCGCCCGGATGGATCGGCCATCCGGGCTTTTTTATTCCAAGATCATATCTGACGCCTGGGCATCACCGCGCCTACCATTCTCTTCACATCCTGCTCACTGAACCGGCCTTGATCATTGCTCTCCACGATGAAGGATCGACCTTCTGCCTGGATCACTTCATAGAAATGCACGAACACCAGATCCTCATCAGGGAACTGGCTTCGATAAATGATCAGTTGGGGTGTTTCCTCAATGATGGTCGATGTGCGCAATGGATCGTTCTGCAATGATGCCTTCAATCGTTCCATCTCTCCTTCGCCTTCCATCACTGTGATGGAAAATTTCGGTCCCGCTGTCACCTCCAAACGGCCGAACTCTTCGTTCCATTCCACCGCGATCGTATCGCTCACCAACATGTTGCTATCCACCTCCACGATCAAAGGCACATCGTGCTCCGAAAGGTCGATCGAATGTTTTCTGGAGGTCTCCACGACCGTCTCCGGTTCATCGGTCACCTCCTTCCGGCCGTCATTACAAGCCACAAGCAGCAACGCCGGAAGAAGGAAGAACAGCAGCTGTTTCATGATGCGAATGTAGATGACGCGATCATTCGCCGATCACGATCCGCTCTCCCGCCGAATGTGAACTGAATTCCGGCGCGTACATGCACATGGCCGTGGTGATGCCATTGCTGAAGTCGCCTTCGTGCGCCACCTTCAATTCGTATTCGAACACGTGCGTGCCGGGCGGAATGCGATCGAAGAAGAAGTTCATGCTAGCATCGCGGATGCTCTGGTAGTAACCCAGACCTCCCTGCCACTTGTAGCCGCTGATCGCCTCAACGGGTTCCAGGCCGGATGCGCGAAGATCCTTCAAGTGCACGTAGTCCACATACCGATCGGTGCGAAGCTCCACACGGATCGTGAGCCTGTCGCCAGGACGCAATTTCCCAGCCTGCTCCAATGCGACCAGTTGCACGCCTTCCTCCGTCTGCCTGCGGAGCATCACTTGCTTGCGGATGCCGAACGGGCTCTCATGCGTGGTGATCTTGTCCATCTGCTCGAAGTACTGCCAATGCAATGCACCCCAGCTCACGCGATCGGTAGTGGTGTTCACGGTCACCGTGCCCATCGAGTTCTTTACCTGATCACCGTTCCAACTCTGCGTGAAATATCCGGTGCCAGCTTCCGCCTTTGAAGGAACGATCTTTTCATCACCCACGGTGATCGCAGGTGCTGGAACATCATCCAGCAGATCAGGTCCGGTGAGCAGCAGCGCATAGCATGCTGAAGCCGTTGCCTTCGTCGTGCGCCAGTCGGAGGTCTGTTTTAGCTTCAATATATGTACGCGCAGGCCATCAACTGCATCAGCATCCTTCGCGATCTCATGGAATGCTTCGATCGCGAGTGAATGTGTTTCCGTTGGGAAGCTCCACCATTCCCTGCCAGGCGTGAAGTTCTTCCAATACACGCCCAATTCTTCGTGTTGCACCGCACGTTCCTTCAACGACTTCAAGATCAATTGCGGAACGGTGGAATTCTTCTCGATCCGATGCAGAGCCAAAGCGATCATTGATTGCTCCTGCAGGCCGTAGCTCAACCAGTGTTTGGCGAGTTGCTCACGAATGAAACGCGATGCCTGCGCGGCACCCGCGGAATAGTTCCGGTCAGGAAAGAAGCTGCGCGCATACAGATAATGCAGCTCGGAATAACCAGGCTTGAATTCCGCGAGATCCTCTTTCTTCGTTCGCTTTTGAAGTTCCTTGTACCAGCGATCCACATCCTGGTCCAGCCAGCTGATCGCACGATCTAGCATCTGTTGCACGGCCACATCACGACGCAGATCGGCCGCTCCGAGCTTCTGCAGATGACCGATGCCGCCTACGATGTGCTGCGTGATGCCGCGGGAAGGATACATGCCACCGAACCATGGCCACGCTCCATCGGCCCGTTGCAGTTCCTGAAGCTTCTTCAATGATGCGGCTTCCTCACGCGCCATGCGTTCCATATCGAAAAGCAACACGAGCCGCTCCTTGCGTTCACGTTCATCTTTGGCGCGCATCACCCAGGGTGTTTCCTCCAGCAGGATCGACTTCAACTCGGAATTCTTCTCCAGGTTGCTAAGCATGGAAGCGGCATTCTCCGGCGATCGCCATTGATCGACGACCTTCCTGATCGCCGGACGTTGCTGCACGATGTGTGATGATAGCTTGTTGGCGAAGTAGCGGCTGAAGACCTGTTCACTGCACTCGTGCGGGAATTCGATCAAGTACGGCAATGCCTGCACAGCGTACCATGCCGGGTTCGGCGTGAATTCCAACTTCAAGCTATGGTGTCGCAGCGTGTTGCTGGAATTGTTCTTCAGCTTGTCCAGCGTGAAGGTCTTCGATCCTGCTTTCCGCACAGGAAGAGGCAGGCTCTCGGTCACGAGCAAGCGATCGGTGAGTACCGGCAGCACATGTTCTTCGCCATCGCTGATACCATTGTTGCCCCGCGCAATGATGCGTACACCTATCAATTCACGTCCGGCCGGAATCGTAACGGTCCAGGTTGCAGATGCGCTCTTGCCGGATGCTGTGGTGAACGCAACGCTCGCATCGCCTTTCATCAATTGAGAACCGATCGTGCTGTTGGTGTATGGATCGAAGAACTCGATAGATGCCGTTCCACTGATCGGCCCTTCCAACGCGTCGATCTTCGTTGCCAGCGTGATCCGATCGCCTTCTCGCAGGAAGCGCGGCAGGTTGGGTGCCACCATCAATGGCTTCTGCGTGATGACCTCGCGATCGAACTGCATGAGTTTTAGATCGGCGGTATGTGCGATGCCCATCATCTTCCATCGGGTCAGCGCTTCCGGTGCGGTGAACCGTAGAACGATGGCTCCATCGCGATCGGTCAGCAGATCCGGGAAGAAGAATGCGGTTTCGCGGAAGTCTGTGCGGATGGGTTGTGGGGATGAGGTTTGTTGAACGGATCCTGAACCAGACTCTTCCTGCCCTTCACCTTGTTTGAATTCGGCATTACCGTCAGCTACTTCCATCTCCATCATTGCCGGAGCAGCTGCATCCATCTGCAGATCTTCGTCAAACCTTGTATTGCGATAGCGCCTCACTCTATTAGCGCCACGTCTTTCCGCAGTGTTTCCTCCAAATGTCCGATCAAAGACACTACTTATTGGCCAATCGAATGTTTTGAGTTCTGGATAATACCTTATCGTATCGCGAACCATGCGAATGGACCGTTCAAAAACCTGTGCATTCTCTACACCGAACGGCTCCATCCGCGTCCACTGTCGTTGCGCGTACTGCTGTGGCCATGCGTACATCTGCCAGTCATGCTGCACGAAATGATCCAGTGATGCATCGTACATCGATGCCAGCAATTGAGCAGTGACCTGCTCTCCTTTCGGGCCGCTGATCTTAAGACGCCATTCCTCCTTTGCACCTGGCAGCAGCTTATCCCGGAAGCTCATCCATTCCACTTTCAGCTGCTTGTTCGTCCATGGAACATCGATCTGTTTGGTTTCTTGAACAGACCTACCCATGGTGCTTCCAATGAAGTGTACTGCATAGCCACCTCGATCGGTTTCCGAAACAGGGACCTCGATCAACTGCTGCTCCTTGTTCAAGCGGATCGATCGCTTCTCACTGATCTTTCCTTCGCGCTCGATCTCCATCAACACGTGCACATTCTCAAGGGAAGAACCGATGAGGAATAGTGCTTTTGATCCCGGCTCAAGAGGGCCTTCGTGGATCGGATGCAATTTCAAGAGATCGGCTGTAGAACCATTCTCCTTTGCTGATGGATCTATCAGTGTGATCGGTTTACGTACCACGATCTCTTCTCCTTGCGGATCCTTCGTGCGCACCTCGATCAGGTAGCTTCCGGCTGGCCATGATCGGATGTCATCCAAACGGATCTTTCTGCCTTCGGAATTCCAACCACTTCGATCGAAAATTGTGCGATCGATCGGCCATTGCAAAGGATCGGTCTCATTCGCGTAAGGATCGAATGGAAAGAGCTTTTGATGCTCGGCCTTGGTGATCACATGGCGATCGGGTTGTTCCCATTTCCGTTCGCGTATCGGTCTCACGGGTGCCGATAAACGATGGATCTTTACATCTGCGACGCGCGGCGCAGGCTCGCCATTAAGATTGCGAATGGTGATCGGAAGGCTATCGAGCTTCGATCGATCGATCACATCACCGATCGGAATGTCGATCTCCAGGCTCTTGTATCCGAGGCTCAGGCTTGTGTTACCGCTCTGGCTTTCGCCACTGATGTCGGTAATGCTGGCCTCCACCGTGTATGTGAAGATCGGATCGATGCGGCGTGGCAGTTCTCGATCAGGAGTTGCAAGGAATTTGATCTGGTATTTGCCTTCGCCATCTGTCGTCGTGGCGCCGCTGGCGATCTCCACGGGCCGGCCCCACATGCCTGATCCGCGCCACCAGCCACCGATCCACCAGGGAAGCCGCGCATTCCGTTTCACTGACCAACGTACCTCGGCATTATCAAGCGGCACACCGGCGTAACTCTTCGCAATTCCCGATACTTGAGCGGTGTCATTGAGCCTTACCGCTGACTTGATCGGATCGAACTTTACTTCAAACCGTGGACGTTTGTACTCTTCCACCTGGAATCCCACGCTGCCAAAACGCTCTTCGATCCGCATGTGTCCAGTGAGACCGCCAGGAGCTTTGAACGTTCCATGGAAAGA
>JAEZAU010000032.1 GCA_023430325.1 Bacteroidota bacterium
ACACCCCCGCCTTCTGGTACTCGCCCACGCGCTTCTCGAAGAAGTTCGTCTTGCCCTGCAGGGAGATCATTTCCATGAAGTCGAACGGATTGGTGGCGTTGTACACCTTCTCGTTGCCCAGCTCCACCAACAGGCGATCGGCCACGAACTCGATGTATTGCTGCATCAGCTTCGCGTTCATTCCGATCAGGTTCACTGGCAGCGCATCGCTCACAAATTCCTTCTCGATCTCCACCGCATCGGTAATGATCTTCTCCACCGTCTTCTTCGGCAGCTTGTTGATCAAATGCTTAGTGTACAGAAGACACGCGAAGTCGCAATGCAATCCTTCATCGCGGCTGATCAGTTCATTGCTGAACGTGAGCCCCGGCATCAGACCGCGCTTCTTCAGCCAGAAGATGCTGCAGAACGATCCGCTGAAGAAGATGCCTTCCACGGCCGCGAACGCCACGAGCCTTTCTGCGAAACCGCCCTTGTCGATCCACTTCAGCGCCCACTCGGCCTTCTTCTTCACACAGTCCAGCGTATCAATCGCGTGGAAGAGCTTGTCCTTTTCGATCGGATCCTTGATGTAGGTATCGATCAGCAGCGAATACGTTTCGCTATGGATGTTCTCGATCGCGATCTGGAAACCGTAGAAGAAACGCGCTTCGGTGTACTGCACCTCGTGCAGGAAATTCTCGGCGAGATTCTCGTTCACGATGCCATCGCTGGCAGCGAAGAAGGCGAGCACGTGCTTGATGAAGTAGCGTTCATCATCGGTGAGCTTCTTGTCCCAATCCACCAGGTCCGCAGATAGATCGATCTCCTCGGCCGTCCAGAAGCTGGCTTCATGTTTCTTATAGAATTGCCAGATGTCGTTGTGCTGGATCGGGAAGATCACGAAGCGATCCTTGTTCTCTTTCAAGAGCGGTTCGTTCGCTGCGGCGACATCCTGCGGTAGAATATCCTCCAGGCTCATCTGTGACTGTTTCGTGCTCGTGCTCATGCTTTCTTCTTCTTTTTCAGCGGCTCCCGCCGTTGGTGAGTGGACAGTTCTTCTCTATGAGGTGCGTACACCTCGATCTTTGGCTTTCTCTAGTACTGTTGCGGTTTCCCGAAGTGCTGTTACGTCATCCCCGGGCTCACAAAGATGTCTGGCGGGTATCCTTAAAGCAACAACGAAGTGCTCGTGGATCTCACGAGTTTTTAACACGCGTCTGTTCCCTTACATGATCGCGGGAGGGAGGTTTTCGCGATCTGTGCAAGAGGGAATTTTTCACGATCGTTCATAGGGATGTGAATGGTGGTCGGTGACTGGTGAATGGATGATCACAGTGTGTGATGGCGATCGTAGTCCATTCGTCACCAGCTTTAGACTCAAGAACTGCGACTTGCGCCTTCCGACTTCCGACTTTGGACTTCAGACTCACCACTTCAGACTCATCATGACTTTTCTTTGGGCGTGCCCCTCCTTCGTCGGGTCAGGCTATCCGCTTCAAGTCCGCACTCGGTCGTGCCTCCCTCGCTTGCGGGCTTTCCGCTTCTATCCTTCACGCGGGGTGCTCGTCCGGGCAAGATGATCGTCCCAATTGAAGAACATCTGTTGCAGCGGATGCAGGCATTCATTGAAGCCACCTGCGACCCCTCCGGGGTCGAAATGCAATTGACGCAATGAACACCCCAGACCCTAATAGCTGTGACCCCTCCGGGGTCATACCGTCCGTGCACGTCGAACGCATTCACCTGCGACATCTGTCATCTGCGGATGGAAGACATCGATGCGATCGATACTCACGATATGATATGTGCCGATCGGTTGTGCATGCATGGTCAATGACTGCATACATAGCGGGACCGCAACAAAACGAAGTGAAGAAAGAACTCCGGTCCAATTTCAATTGCCAGAGAATTGCTGGGTCACCACAATGACATTGTTGCAGGAAAAGGATCTTATCGTAGGAGCCGGCTTCTTGATCAATGATGAAGGTAAAAGCTCCACCACCCAATACTTCATTGCATCGTTCCATGATGATGACACGACCGTACCAGTCACGAAAGGCGGACTGAATGCGGATATCTCATCATCCATAAGTTCCATGTCCGTTGCCATGGGGAACGATGGTGAACTCTTCCTGACCGGCATCATAGGTGACGACGGGTTCATTGCTTGCGCCATGAACGTGAACTCCGGCCTGCGCTATTCGACATTCATCCCTCGAAAGAAGATCCAAAATAACAGTGGGCCATCCCATTACACGCTGACCGATGGGAGCAGGGCGGTGATCGTTATGCCGGACATCGAAGAGAACCTGAAAGCTTGCCAGGCAGGTGGAAAGCTAAGGGACAACAAGTCCGGGGAAAATGCAGTGATCATTGTCACGTTCGATGATCATGGAAAACCTTCTTATGAGTTGCTGCGTCCTGAAGACTTGCAGGTCACCTACACGAGTTTCGATCGAACGGATAGAGGGCGGACCATGATCTTTGATTCTGAGAGGAAGATCGAACTCGGCAGCTTCAACCCGTGAAGATCTTCTGGCGACTTTGAGATTGTCGATCTTTGCACCATGCCACCCAAGGTCTCCCTCAGCGATCTCGAACACGCCCTGCTTTGGACCAAGGATCCAACCTTCGATACGGAAGCTTACGTTTCCCGCGAAACAGGAGAGGTCATTTTCATCGGTGGAGATGATCCGATGCCTGTAAAAGTGCCGAAGAAGGACTTGCGCACCAAGAAGAAGTACATCCCTACGCCCCTCCAGAACGACCTTATAAATGCACGGCGACTTCTCTTCGACTTCGTTGAGGAACACCTTCCAGATCAATTGGAGAACGTTCAGGACAATTTCCACCACGCCGGTGCCTGGGGCCGCACCAAGACCTTGCTCCAACGCAAAGGCAAGCTCAACGACTGGCATCAATACGAGAACGAGGCATTGAGGACGGCGCTCCGCGAGTGGGCGGAGGAGAATGGGTTCTCGGCTGCGGATTGACCGCGTCTTTTCGGTTTCTTTGCGGCAGATACCCTATTGATAAATGATCACCGCTGCCCGCAGTGTGCTTGTGCTCTGCGCATTTCAAGTTTGCTCTTTCGCTGCTTCACAGTCGGTGGCGGGAGAATTCAGGACCGTTACGTTGAACGACACTGAAGAAACTCCCAAGGGTTTCTATTTGAGCCGCACATCCACCTTGCCGGTAGGGGAGGTGATCGTGGAGTCGACCTTGGTGGCACCACAGATGGGCAAGGCCGATACCAGACACCGGCTTACAGCATTCGATCCATCCACCGGTGAAGTGATCGTGCGTAAAGAGCCTGTATGGCCGAAGGAGCGAACACTGGAGAACGTGATGGATTGGGATGGCGATCTGCTGGTCACGAGTTTCAGTTATGATCAGAAGCAGAAGGAGTTGAACCTGTTCTGTGAAGTGTTCGATCCCAATACTTTGGAGGAAAAGATCGCCTCCACCAACATCGGTAGTCTCAGTCTGGCCAGTTATTCAGAGGGCTACCGCATGGGTCTGCGTTTCGCCATGTCCCCCGATGGCAGCAAGCTCCTCATGTTCTATGATCGGATCCGTACCAAGGATGAACAGCAACTGGTGATCTGCTGGGTGCTCGATCGCAAGACCGGCAATATCTGGTCAGGAGGCTATCCTATGGATGTGGAATCAGATGTCTATTCTACCTCGGGTTTCCTGGTGGATGATGATGGTGCTGTTCACATGGCCTCCCGCCAGAAAGTGAAGATGCGGCGTGATGGGCAATGGATCACCAACCACAGTTATACCATCAGCAGGTTCAGGGGCGAGGAGAAGACAGAGCGCAAATTCGAGTTGCCAGGAGGGAAGGTGATCGTAGGCATGACCTTGCTTCAGGAAAAGGGAAAGATCATCGGAGTGGGTTTCCTGGCGGATGATGCGCGCAACAAGGAGACCACGCATGTGTTCCAAGTGTCGTTCCAGCCAGCGGCCGATGCAGAGGTGGAGTTCATCTCCCAGCAGCTTACGGCTCCGGTGGAAGGCAGCCTGGTGAACATCTCCTGTGCGATGGGTGATGATGGCACCCTGTTCATCACCGGAGGCGATCGTCATTTCACCTCCACAAAACATCTCAACGAAAAGATCGTCACATGTGCATTGGATCGTAATGGTGATCTGAAATATTCAACGGTGATCCCACGCCAGCCGGTGATCTATAACTATGGAAGCCCGGAGCATCATACAGTGACCGATGGCAATACAGCGATCGTTCTGATACCGGACAATGAGAAGAATTTCGAAGCCTACATGACCGGAGGAAAACTGAAGGAGAACAAGGACAACAGTACCGAAGTGATGCAGGTAACGTTGGATGAAAGTGGCAAGCCTACGTATTCACGGCTTGCGCTGAACGGTTGGAAGGTCGACTATGAAAGCGCCAGGGTGATGCCCGATAAGCGGAACGTCTATTTCAATTCCGCATCCAAGCCTTCCGGCAAGAAGTCGGTCGAAATGGCCAAGGTCTTCTGGACGCTCGATGAGTAGACGTGATCACCAAAGCCAACAGCGAAAAAATTTCACGATCCATTGATCGCCGGGTCAGACATTCCTCGATCCTTCGTTCCCACCGTGATGAGATCACAGTGGATCGGTCCTGCTGTTGGCCGTGGCATGTGATCCGTGCCATCTGTTCCCACTTGTAAAGAGGAGCAGAATGAACATACACGTGAAGCAATCGATCGCCGATCCGTTCCTGATGGTCCCGGCTGAGGTAATGAGTGATAAGGGCAGAAAAGCAAAGCGTGAAAAGAAGAGGTCTCGGAACTGGCGGCCGACATGGAATAATTGCCGCCATTGAAGGAAGCATGAGATAAGACCGACGTTGAGGACGCCGGTCTTTTTGTAATGCTATGGAATGAAGAAAGGCGGCCGATCGGCCGCCTTTCTTCATAGTTGGTCCTTATCAATAGGCCGGAGCTTCGGGTTGCGCTCCATCCTTGCCTTTTCCTGACCCTGTGGGTCCTGTCTGGTCGTTCGCTCCGCCTTGTACATCAACTGCAGTTGTTTCGCCTGCCGGTGCGGTACCGGTCGTGGCCGGACCGTTCAGTGTATCCTGCTCGAAGGTGGTCCCCACTGATGACTGTGGCCGATCGTGGGTGCCTTCCCGCTTCTCTTCGCCATCCGCACAAGCCGTTAGCATCAGCATGAGGGCAGCGATCGAATATGTGATCTTCAGGAACATGATCAACGGCCGATCGCGAATGCGAGATACAATTGTGCCACGGAGTTCTTGGAGTCACGGACTACGATGTCATCACCATCGGTACCAGCGATGTCCATCAAGCCATGCACATATCGGCCACCGATCTGTGCCTGGCCGATGTTGATGCCCAGGCCACCGATCAGACCATAGTCAAGACGATTGAAATCTTCTGTGCGCAGAAGGATGTCCTGGTCCGGTGCATCTCCTCGGATCGAGATCCGTGAGTTCAACATGTAACCGAGGTAACCACCACCATGAAGCTCCACCACCTCACCCATGGGGATCACAAGGAACAAGGGGATCTCAGCATATTCGAAGTCCAGTGTGGTCTCCCGCTCATAGTTTCCCCATCGTTGTGTGTAGGTAGCACCTTTCTGGCTATAGAGGGCTTCGAGCTGGATGCCGATCGCATCGGAGGGAGCATACCGGCCCATGAGACCAGCATGGAACCCGATGCGTGCGTTGTTATCATGGACATCCTTCACCCAAAGGTTGCTCCAGTTCGCCCCGCCTTTAACGCCGAAGCTGGCGATGCGATCTTCCTGTGCTGATACTGAACCTGCCATGAGCAGGAATAATGATGTGATGCCGACAAGCAGGCCGCTCTTCAGCAACCATGAGTCGCGTTTTTCTGTTGATGTGTACATCTCGATGATCTTTAATGATATCGTGCATCTCCTTTCAATTTCGTGCCATGTCGATGGAATCGGAGATCCAGCTTGAATGTGCCTCTGCTCGTGGAGATCTGAACACCTTCGCGTGGTCGGGAGGCCACAACCACGGCCCGTTACGGGATCATTTCAGGTCCACACGCTTCAGGTCATGCGTAGAAGGTCCTGTGAGCAGTTCGCCATCCACGGAGAACCGGGATCCATGACACGGACAATCCCATGAACGCTCCGCATTGTTCCATTTCACAGTGCATTTTGCATGAGGACATGTCGGATCGAGTGCGTGGACCTTACCGGTCTCGTCCTTGTAGAGCGCGAGCTGATCCCCATCGTATTTCACGAGCCTGCCTTCATTGTTCTTCATCTCTCCAAGGCCCTCGATCTTATCAGCGAGGAACGGTTTGCTGATCATGTGGCCGATCACATCGGCGTTCTCCTTTACGAAATCACTGAACCCCGCGATCGGGCTCAAGCGGCCGGGAGAGAAGAGTTCGTCCAGGTCGCTGCCTCCTTTTACGATCCGATCGGAAAGAACCATGGCAGCGAGCGTTCCCAGCGTGATCCCATTCCCGCCGAACCCTGTGGCCACCATCACATTGTCAGCATTGCCCGGCAACGTGCCGATATAGGGAAGCCCATCCGTATTCTCGAAATATTGGGATGACCATTTCGGGCCAATGCTGGCGATCGAGAAGATCTGCCGCGCATGCGCGATCACCCGGTCAAAACATTCATCGGTGTTCTCTTTATGACCCGTCTTGTGATCTTCGCCCCCCACGATCAGCCACTTCCGGCCATCGATCACCTGCGATCTGTAATAGTGGTAGGGATCCTTCATATCATAGATAAGTGCGTCAGGATATTCGCTGCTCGCCAGTTCAACGGCCACGGCATAACTGCGGTATGGAGCACAACGGAAATGAAGTAGGTTGATGCCTGGCGGAATGTGCGTTGCCCAGATCAATCGTTTCGCCCGGATCTCACCTCTGGAAGTGTGGGCCACGACTGTGTCGCCAGTATCGATCTTCTGTACCCGGCAATTCTCCATCAGTGTTCCACCAAGACGGATGAATTCTGCGGCCAGGGCATTGATGTATCTCAATGGATGGAATTGTCCCTGGCGCGGGATGCGCATCACCTTCTCATACTGCGTAGCGATCGGAAGGTCGCCGGCCCATTCCACTTGGATACCTGCGCGTTGTGTGGCTTCAAAGATCTTCTGCAGCTCTTCGGTCTCCTTGCTGTCCTGGCTGAAAAGGAGACCATCCTTCCACTCATGGCCACAATCGATCGCCAAAGTGGAAACATTCTCCGCTACATGTTCCAAGGTTTTCTTGAGGGCTGCAGCGAGGGTTCGGCTCCCATCTTTTCCAAAATTGCTTTCGATCTCCGGATAAGTATGATCGAGCAAGGTGTTGAGGTGCGCGGTCGTACCGCCAGTGGTGCCGAAGCCGATGGTCTGCGCTTCTATCAAGGTACATTCAACTCCAGCGCGCGCCAATTCCAGCGCGGTGGTGCAACCGGTGATGCCTGCGCCCACAACAATTACATCCGTGTTGGCCTGGAACTTTGTGGATGATGAAATGGATGATGTTGAGGTGATCTGCCAGAGGCTTTTCTGATGTCCGTCCCTTTGCATGTTGTTGTATATATATCTGTGATGATGTGGCCGAAGTTCCCAGTATGTGGAATGATCGGAACGTTAAGCGGTGTACCGATCGATAGCGCCTGCGGTCCACCATCAATAGCAATGCGCGTGCAAGTATGTCAAGCACACAGTGGCACGCACTATGCCCATCTGTTCGCCAAACGTTCATTTAAAACCTTAATAGCAATGTCCACCAGAGGAAATCTCACTTTGATCCTGTCCGCTTTGGCAGCAGGCGCAGCCTTGGGCCTTCTGCTCGCCCCTGCGGCTGGCAGCGAAACACGTCGTAACCTCATGCGCCGCGGCGAAGGTCTGCGTAGCAAATTGAACGACCTCTACGATGAGGGCGCCGATTTCGTCAGCCGCAAGCGCGATCAATTCGCAGAGATGGCCGATCGGGTACGCGATCATGCTGAGGAAGTGACCAGTGGTGCCAATAGCGGTGGCCGCAGCGGATCCTACGGTACTACAGGTACTGCTGGCCGTTCAGCTTCCAGCACAGGCAGCACTTCAAGCGGAAGTACAGGTTCAACAGGAAGTCGTTCCGGCAATACCGGCCGTTCCTGATCATATTAAGATGAGCGCAGCGCATGTCCGAGGAAGTGCCTCGGACAGCCCGCTGCACGCAGCAGTGGTAATATGGAAAGATCGAAGAGCGAGAGGGATGCGTTCGAGTTCGCTGAACTGGTCCATCATTTATTGGAGAACGAATTGGTAGATATGTACACCGTGGCCGAGTTGGTGTCCCAGCAGGAACGAGCGGAGGACGATAACATCAACGCGCCCGATGATCAGAACAGAACATGAAGAATCTTTCAGCCTTATTATTTCTTCTGCCGATACACATCGCGGCCCAGACCAACCATGATCTGATCCACACCGATGACCTGGGCTTCCAGCCGGATTCGCTGTATGCTCTGGCGGGTGATAGCATCCATGTCACCTTTGATACAACTGGTCATTCCATGGTTGAAGTACCAATGGACTCCTGGCTGGTGGGCAGTTCCGAGCCGCATATCGGCATATCGATCGGTGAAGGCACCATCAATCCCGGCGTTGAATTCACGGTACCGGTGGATTCTGCAGGGGTCATCTACTATCTGTGCGCCCAACATCCGAACGACGAGAAGGGGATCATTTTCGTAAGTGGAGAGGTCGGTATCGCCGAACGTGCACTTGCAGATTTTCTCGTTTATCCGCAACCGGCCAATGATCTGGTGAATTTGAAAGCCGGAACGAGCCATGAACGCGTACGGATAGAGGATGCAAATGGCCGGGTGATCGCGGGCCCCTTTGCTCACGACATGAATTCGCCCATCGATGTATCAAGACTTTCAACAGGATCGCATTTCATCACCCTTTTGGATCATGATGGCAATGTCGTGGGAAGACAACAATTCGTGATCGCTCGATGAGCAGGAGCAGAGGCATCGGGGCCGAAAAGGGAAGAACGAAACAGAGTCGCGTCAGCCAGAGGCGCCGCTCAATTGACCAGGGCCCGCCCAAGCGAATGGCGCCTCAACATGACCGTTTTCTTAAGGCGGTAAGCCCGCCGGATGAAGCGGGTCAAAGGAGGAGCGCTCGTTGAACGATCATCTTTTCACGCCTTTACTTGCAGTTTTCTTCCTGGCGGTCTTCGTTGCCGCCAAAGCTTTGTTTATCGGCGAATTCTTCGCTACGTATTCTTCGCTATCATAGCCGTCCACTGCAGCTTCATCGCGATGCTTGATCATGAGCCAGGCATTCGGTGTATCGCTGACCTTCATCCTCACCAGAGCAAACTCACCCTTCAATTTGCGGCCTTTCAACTTGAACTTGATCGACCCTGATCTGAGATCTTTCAAAGCCTGCTTTTCGGAGATCGGCTCACCGACCTTGTTCACAGGTACATAAGTTCCCTTATCCCATATCTCTACTATGCCGGCACCGTAATTACCGGCCGGTATCACCCCCTTGAAATCCTTGTAATCATAGGGATGGTCCTCCACCATCATGGCCAGTCGTTTGTCCTTCGGGTCGAGCGATGGCCCTTTGGGCACGGCCCAGCTTTTCAATACACCATCCATCTCCAAACGCATATCGTAATGCAGCCTGGTGGCCTTATGTCTTTGTACTACGAAGATCAACTTCGCTGAAGGAGCACGCTTCTTTCCGAACGGCTCCGGCGTGCTGGAGGGATCCCTTTTCTTCTTGTAGGTGGTGAGGCGGCTCATGAAGCCTTTTTCTTGCGCGTATTCAAGCTTGCACGCAACTGCTCCATCAGATCATCTCCCTTGGTATGCACCACCTTAAGCTCCTTCTGCGGGATCGTCTTGCCCTTGGCTTTCGCGTGGATCATCTTCAGCAGTTGCTCTGAATAGGTGTCCTTGTAACGATTGATGTCGAATTCGCCCGTACCCTGATCGATCAGTGATAAGGCAAGTTTCAGTTCCGCGGGCGGGATCTTCAGGTCACGCGGAATATCCAGTCCTTTCGGATCGCGTACTTCCTCAGCGAAACGCAGCTGGTTCAGGATGAGCACATCCTCATCGGGGACTATCAATCCAGGATGTTCTTTCGTACGCATGACGAATGAAGCAACGGCCACCTTGCCGCTTTTCTTCAAGGCATCACGCAAGAGCGCATACGCCCGGGTCCCTGACTTTTCAGGAGCGAGGTAATACGGCTTCTCGAAGTATTTACCGGGTACTTGTTCTTCCGGAATGAACTCCTGGATGGAGATGAGGCCCGTCTTTTCAGCGGCGGCTTTTTTCATGTCCTCGTCGGACACCACCACGTACTTTCCGGCATCGTTATAGGCGCGAACGATGCGATCCCACGGCACTTCCTTCCCGGTGCTTTCATTGATACGCTGGAACCTGATCCGGCTATGATCCTTGGAGTCAAGCATGTCAAGGTCCAATTCACTACCCTGCGTAGCGCTGTAAAGCTTCACCGGTATGTTCACCAGGCCGAACGCAATGGACCCTTTCCAGATCGCTCTCATGACTAATGTTCTTGGCGCACCACTACTTCATCGGGTTGGTAGCCGCGGCCCCGGATGGCTTCCAGTTGGACCCACTCCTGCCAACGGCGATCCCGCCGGATGCGATGTTTCTTTTTCTGTTCCATGGTCTGCTCGTTCCATACATATAACCATGGCCGTGCCGCGTTGGATGCCGTACGGCGATCCGATCGGAAATGGATCTCGGCTATTCAGGATCGTGGATTGTCCGCCACAGATCGTGGTCAGGATCTTGACCATACTGAAGGTCCAAGGCGGGCGGGAATGCCCTGGATCGAGATCCGCAGCTTCGGAATGACACTTGCCGGAAGGTCCGTTCATGGCTAACGACAAAGCGACTCCACATAGGAAGCGTCGCATTCTGAAGATCCTGCTCGGTCTATTGATCCTTTTGATCGCCTTCCGCATCGCATTACCATACATCGTACTTGAACAGGCGAACAAGCGGTTGAAGACGATGCCGGATTATTATGGACATATCGATGACATCGATATCGCCTTGCTCCGCGGGGCATATACCATCAAGGACATCTATATCGATCAGAAGGATTCGGTCACCAAAGAACGCACGCCTTTCCTGGCGGCAGATGCACTGGACCTGTCCGTGGAATGGCGTGCATTGTTCGAGGGCAGGATCGTTGGGGAGATCGTGATGGAAAGGCCTATCGTGCGATTCACCAAAGAAGCCGTGGAACCCGGCGAAGTTGCCGAGGATACTGTTCAACTGGCCGATCTCTTGAAGGATTTCATGCCCATAGAGATCAACCGGTTCGAGGTCCACAATGGATCGTTCCAATTCAATGACCCCACGACCGAGCCGAACGTCTTCTTGAAGATGGACAACATCCAGATGCGTGCGGAGAACCTTAAGACCGTACGGGATGAAGATGTGCTTCTCCCTGCATTCGTGACCATGGATGCCGATGTTTATGGCGGTCATCTCGTATTGGACATGGATCTCGATCCGTTGGCCGAGGAGTCGACCTTCGATATGGCGGCTGAGCTTACCCGGGCAGATCTTACGTTGTTCAATGATTTCTTTGAGGCATACGCCAAGGTCGATATCGAGAAAGGCTATTTCGGCATGTACACCGAACTGGCGGCGAACGATGGAAAATTCCTCGGTTATGTAAAACCGATCATTGAGGATCTGAAGGTGCTCGGGCCTGATGACAAGGACAAGTCCCTCCCCGAGCAGGTCTGGCAGGGCTTGGTGGGATTTGGCGCAATGTTGCTTACCAACCCACGTGAAGACCAGATCGCTACGCGCGTTCCGCTGGAAGGTGACCTGAGCAAGCCCGATGTAAGAACATGGTATGCCGTCATCGACCTCTTGCGTAATGCATTCATTCAAGCGCTTCAACCTGAAATTGAGAATACGATCAATATCGCCGACGTGAACGAAGGAGTGGGAGAAGATGATCGATCATTCTTCCAGAGATTGTTCAAAGGCCAGGGTCCCGATAGGCAGGAACTCAAAGAGAAACGGAAAAAGAGGCGGGAGAAGAAGGAGTAATGTCGCGAAGGGCCTGTTCACGGGACAATTGTTCATATGGCATCGCGTTTGACCAATGGTGATCGATGAGAGGCCTGCACGTGATACCGATCCTGCTGCTCGGCTTGAGCGTTGATGCCAAGGCTCAGGATGGAGTCCTCCCACCGCTCAACGGTAAGGTGATCGAATTCGTGGATGCGCATATGAAAAAGAAAGTGGGGCGTGGCGAATGCTGGGACCTGGCCGCTGAAGCACTTCAGTACGCCGGAGCCAGCTGGGATGGTAAATACAAGTTCGGCCGGCGTATCGATCCTGCGAAAGAGAAAGTACTGCCGGGAGATGTGGTCCAGTTCGAGAATGTGCATGCCGTGGATCGTACGGGTAATGTGCAACGCGAGGAGCGAATGACGAAACACACCGCGATCATCCACCACGTGCATGACGATGGGATCTACACACTGGCCCACCAGAACACCGATCTTACCGGAAGGAAAGTGGGCACCAGCCGGTTCCTGATGCGCAGCGTTGTACGAGGCAAGGTCATCATCTACCGGCCAGTGGCCGATCAACAATGATCATCACTAAATTGGTACCCTACCGCCCATGTTGTTGCGACTGATCTTTTTGATCGCCCTTCTATTGTCCATCTTCTGGCCCAGCAAGGAGATCTTCGCGCAGACCGCGGTTTCGGGATGGGATCCCTTGCCGGATAGCCTTCATACCATCTGGAAGCTGGATCAGGATCAGGTAAGACGGTTGCGAATGATAGAAGAGGACCATGAAGCTGAAAGAGTGGTCATACTTGCGGATAAAAGCATGTCCTCGGATCTGCGCGACCAACGGTTGAAAGAACTTGCTTCATCTCGCAAGAATGAGATAAAGGCCGTACTGCAGGTGAAGCAGTATGAGGATTGGGAACGGCGATGCCGGGCTGCGGCCGAGTGAATTTTCAGTGAAGGGGGTTCCTGCGACCTGCCTTGATGCCTTGTGCAGCGGCCGCATGATGGCCGCGCCCGCTGCTGAACACGAGCATGTTGACAATTGCGGATGCGCATCCCGTAAGGCTTTTTGCATGGCGTCTACGTTTGCCAGTGCTTGTTCCAAAGTGTGGTCACTAGTGTACCTCACGGAACAAGGCATCGTGTTCTCTCCATCTGGAAAGCCAAGCGCAGGCCCATGGGTCAGATATCCATTCACATCAACGGCACATTCAAGAATGCCGTAGTCACGTCCACGATCCGATCGCTGTTCATGGCCCTTGTCCTCCTTCTGTCTTCAGCAGGGGAGACATTCGCCACGCACGCCATGGGTGGCGATCTTACATATGAATGCCTTGGTGGCAACCAGTACAAGGTCACGCTCAATTTCTTCAGGGATTGCAATGGTGTTGCGGCGCCCACCACATGTAACAATGGACGGCGTTTCAGGGTGAGAAGCACAGCTTGTGGTGCGGATTTCACCGCCTGCCTGGCGTTGGAGAGCGTGGAAGTGATAACGCCGATCTGTGTCACTGCACCCGATCGCTGCGATGATCCATCGGGCACATATGGTGTTGAGCGATATGTCTTCAGCGCAACTATAAACCTTACGCCGTGGGCGGGATGTGGCAACGATTGGGTGATCGATTGGGAGCTGTGCTGCCGAAACAATGCGATCACCTCATTGAATAATCCGGGTTCACGAAATCTCTATCTGAGCGCAACCCTCGATAATACCCTCGTTCCTTGCAACAGCTCACCGCGCTTCCTGAACGATCCAGTACCGTTCGGTTGTATGGGTCAGCAGATCGTATACAACCATGGTGTCTCCGATCTGTTCGGTGATTCCCTTGCATTTGAGCTCGCCCCGGCGTTGGGCAACAACGGCGGGCCAATTCCTTATAATGCCGGATACACGTATCTGCAGCCGGTGGTCACTGCCGGTGGCGCCAATGCCGTGCAGATCGATCCACAGACCGGGACCATCACCTGCACCCCGAGCGTGCAGCAATTCTCGGTGGTCACCGTGCGCGTGAAGGAATATCGGAACGGTGTCCAGATAGGGTCATACATACGGGATCTGCAGTTCGCGATCCTGCCATGCAGCAATAATCTTCCAACAGTAAGCGGCATCAATGGCACAAATGATTTCGTGTATGATGTATGTGTGGGCGAAAGTTTCTGTTTCACGATCAATTCCAACGACCTCGATCCAACCCAACAGCTTACGCTCAACTGGAACAATGCCATTCCGGGGGCATCCTTCACTACTACCGCCGCGCAGTTCCCGGTCGGTACGTTCTGCTGGACGCCCACGACAGTGGGTTCGCAGTTGTTCACTGTTACGGCCACGGATGATGCATGTATCCTGAACGGAACAGCGACACAGGGATTCCTTATCAACGTTACACCCGCGTTCACCGCAACGAATGCAGGTGCCGATCAGAACGTTTGTGCTACATCCGCAACACTGGCCGCAGATCCGCCACCCACAGGGCTCGGCGGTACCTGGAGCGTTGTGAATGGCGCGGGTACGCTTACCAGTCCGAACAGCCCGTTCACGACTGTAAATGGTCTTTCGCCGGGTGCGAACACGTTCGAATGGGTGGTCGATTTTGAGACCTGCGGACAAGCCACCGATCAAGTGGTCATCAACTCATACTCGCCATCGCAACCCGCTGCGAATGCAGGTCCGGCGCAGTCGCTTTGCCTGCCCGTAACAAGTACTGCGTTGGCCGCCAACGCCGCGATAGCACCTGCGATCGGAACGTGGACCTTGATCAGCGGCAGTGGCACGTTCTCCGATCCGAACGACCCGACCACTCAGGTGACCGGTCTTGCACTCGGCGCCAATGTGTTCCGGTGGTCCATTGATAATGGTCCTTGTGGACCGCCTACGACCTCACAAGTAACGATCACTGTATATAGTGATGAGCAGACGCCGGCCAATGCAGGTCCTGATCAAGCGATCTGTCTTCCCGTTGCGCCTAACACGGTCACACTTCAAGGTAACAACATCATTGCGCCCGCCACAGGTCAATGGACATTGTTGAGCGGAACGGCCAACATAGCAAGCCCGAATTCATCCACCACACTGGTGACCGGCCTTACAGTAGGCGTTCATGAATTCCAATGGACAGTGAACAACGGTGCTTGTGCGAACGGCATCACCTCGGATATCGTGCGCGTATTTGTTCATGATGCGACAGCACCTGATGCGGATGCAGGTCCCGATCAATCGATCTGTTCCGAAAGTGGAAGCACCGTTATGGCGGGAAGCATCGTATCCGCTCCCGTAAGTGGCCAGTGGACATTGGTGAGCGGAAGTGGGACCATCGTCTCACCGACCGATCCTGCAACAGCTGTTACCGGATTGGGTGTAGGCCACAACATCCTTCAATGGAGCATTGATAACGGTCCCTGCGGAAGCAGCAGCGATCAGGTAAGCATCTTCGTTTACGATCCCAATAATCCTACGGCCAATGCCGGTCCCGATCAAGGCATCTGTACGGACATCTCGAACAGCATCCAATTACAAGGCAGTGGCCTGATCTTCCCGGCAACAGGTCTTTGGACGGTAAGCGGCGGACCGGCCACCATACTTGATCCCACAAGCCCGATCACCTCCGTTACCGATCTGACCTCGGGTTCCTACACATTCACATGGACCGTTGACAATGGCGTATGTCCCAACCCCGTGACAGCAAGCACGCTGCAAGTGGTGGTTGCGAATGGGGAGGCACAACCTGCCACTGCCGGTCCAGACCAAAGCGTCTGCGGTACCGGGGCGCCAGTGGTCATGGCCGCGAACACGGCCGAGGCTCCTGCCACAGGCTTCTGGTCGGTGATACAGGGATCGGCGAACTTCTCCGATGATTCTTCACCGACCACTTCCGTGACCGGTCTATCCATTGGTGTGAACATCCTTCAATGGAACATCGATAACCTGGAATGCGGGATCACCTTCGACCAGGTGATGATCATTGTTTTCGATCCCGATCAACCTGTCGCGGATGCAGGACCTGACCAAACACTCTGCACCACTTCAACTACTACCAATCTGACAGGATCAGCAGTTATCTCTCCGGCACTTGGGCAATGGACCCTTGTATCCGGATCCGGGGTCATTGCCGATCCAGGCTCACCGAACACCACGGTAAGTGGCCTTGGTTTTGGACCGAACGTATTCCAGTGGACGGTGAACAATGGTGTATGTGCGAATGCGATCACCAACGATCAAGTGACCATCACTGTCTTCGATCCGAACAGTGCGAGCGCTTTTGCGGGGCCAGACCAGGCCATCTGTACGCCGACCACTTCAGTGATAATGGCAGCGAACATTCCAACATTCCCGGCCACAGGCACATGGACTCTGGTAAGCGGTGGCGGCACCATCGCCGACCCCAGCGATCCCGGTACCAGTATCACGGGTCTGCCGGTCGGCACCAACGTCTTCCAATGGGCCACTTCGAATGGTAGTTGCGAAGGCGGGAACGGAGTGGACCAGGTGATCATACTGGTCTTCGATGAAAATGCACCAGTCGCGAACGCAGGCCCCGATCAACAATTGTGTACCTCCACGCTTGCCACTACTACAATGGCCGGTAGCGCATTGATAGGCCCGGCCACCGGAACATGGACATTGGTAAGCGGATCAGGAGTGATCTCCAATCCCAATTCTCCGGCCACTGCGGTTATCGATCTGGCCGTTGGTCTGAACGTGCTTGAATGGACCGTAAGCAACGGACCATGTGGTGCACCGAGCTCCGATCAGGTGAACATTTTCGTCTTCGATGGGAATAACGCCGCAGCTAATGCCGGACCTGACCAGGATCTGTGTTCACCCGTTGGTCAGGTACAACTGCAGGGTAATATTCCGACCTACCCGGCAACTGGCTCATGGACCTTGGTAGGAGGGACCGGGACGCTCAGCGATCCGGCCGATCCAGATGCGACATTGACCGGTGTCACACCGGGCACCATCATCATGCAGTGGACGTTGAACAATGGTCCGTGCGCGAACCCGATCACCAACGATCAGGTGACCATCAATATCTATGACGCGAACAATCCGATCGCTGATGCCGGTCCCGATCAAGAGTTGTGCAGCCCTGAGAACAATACTTTTTTACAAGGAAGTGCTGTTATCGCGCCTGCCATTGGCACGTGGCAATTGGTGAGCGGGTCGGGACAGATCGCGGACGTCAATGATCCCGTTTCCGCCATCTCAGGTCTTGCGATCGGTGAGAACATCCTTACCTGGACGGTGAGCAACGGTGTGTGCGGCGATCCGATCACTGTGGATCAAGTAAGCATTTTCGTCTTCGATGAGAACGTTCCGTCAGCCGATGCAGGTACCGATCAGATCATCTGCACGCCACTGACCAGCGCAACACTTTCGGGCAGTAGCGTCATCTTCCCGGCAACAGGTTCCTGGTCGCTGATCAGTGGGCAAGGAACGATCACCGATCCATCTTCACCGCAGACGATCGTGACCGATCTTGGAGTGGGAGAGAATATTTTCGAATGGACCGTGGATAATAGTGCGTGCGCTCCAGGCATCACTTTCGATCAAGTGTCCATCTTCCTGATCGATGCGGATGAGCCACCTGCTGATGCCGGGCCTGATCAGCAATTGTGCTTCCCGCTGGATCAAGCCACAATGAGTGCAACGCCTGCGGTCGGTGTGCAGATCGGTTCATGGTCCCTTGTGCAAGGCACCGGAACTATCGATGATCCGACCGACCCGAACACCGGGGTCACCGGCCTTTCGATCGGTCAGAACACTTTCCTCTGGACCCTCGAGAGCGGCAATTGCATCACCACAACAGATGAGGTGAGCATCTATGTTTTCGATCCGAACAATCCCATTGCGGACGCGGGACTCGATCAGGAGCTATGTACTCCTCAGGATTCCGTGTTCATGGCCGGCAGTTCGCTCATCTTTCCCGCGACCGGTACATGGACCTTGGTAAGCGGTGGAGGTGTTCCAGTGGATGCGAACGACCCAGGCACCATGATCATCGATCTGGCAGTGGGTGCGAACGTCTTCCAGTGGCAGGTCTCGAACGGTCCCTGTCCCAACGGTCTTACGACCGATCAGGTCACCATCACACTGTATAGTGACACCACCGCTGCTGCGAATGCGGGCCCCGATCTGGAGACATGCCTGCCGCTCACCGATGTTCAATTGCAAGGGGAGATGCCACCGGCCCCGGCCACAGGCACATGGAGCGTGATCGCCGGCACCGGTACATTCCAGGATGTGAACTCGCCGACAACCCTCGTCACGGGACTCTCACAAGGTGTCAATACGTTCGTCTGGTCCCTGGAGTGGGATCCGTGCCCGAACAACGGCATCCTCACAGATACGGTCACCGTCCTGGTCTTCGATCCGCAGGCACCGATCGCCGATGCCGGCCCTGATCAGGAGATCTGTGGACCCGGTATCACAACGACCATGGCCGCCAATGTTCCGGCAACACCAGGCTTTGGTGTATGGTCGGTGTTGCAAGGGGCCGCTACTATTGCTTCCTCCGGCGATCCGTTCACCACCGTTGATGATCTGGAGGTCGGTGAACATATCCTCACATGGACCATCTTCAATGGCAATTGTGGTTTCGGTCCCCCCAGTGTGGATACGGTTCGTGTAAGGATATTCGATGGCAACGCACCTGCTGCCAATGCAGGTGAGGACCTTGCGGAATGCAGCCCACTGGTCGATGTTCCGCTTCAGGGAAGCACGCCGATATTCCCGGCCACAGGCATCTGGTCCGTCAACATTGGCGATGCTGTGATCGATGATGTTACTGCTGCTGTAACGCAGGCACATGGCATCCAGATCGGCGAGACGGTCTTCCAATGGACGATCGATAATGGTCCCTGCGGAACAACCTCCGATCAGATGCAGGTGATGCTTTTCGACAATGCGATGGCGGAGGCTGATGCCGGTGTTGACAAAGAGCTCTGTGCACCGAACACGACCACGGCGATGAGCGCATCTGCGGTGGATCTTCCGGCAACAGGTATGTGGACACTTGTAAGCGGAAGTGGGACCATTGATGATCCATCGCTCCATAACACGACCATAAGCGGGCTCGGAATCGGTGAGAATGTCTTCGAATGGACGGTACAGAACGGACCCTGCGGAACAACAAGCGATCAAGTGATCATCATGGTCTTCGATCCCGATCAAGCAGCGGCCGATGCCGGAACAGATCGCACGTTCTGCTCACCGGTAGGCAACATACAGTTGGAAGGCAATGTCGCGGCATTCCCGGCCACCGGTTCATGGACGATCATCTCAGGCAATGCCATGATCACCGATCCCAACTCACCAACGACAGCGATCAGCGGTCTGAGTGTCGGAACGACCGTACTTCAGTGGACCATCAGCAATGGCCCCTGCGGTGCACCCACTACCGATCAGATCGCGATAACTGTGTTCGATGGTGCCGCCGGTCCTGCAGCAGCAGGGCCCGATCAATCGTTCTGCACACCACTTCCCGATGAGATCACCATGTTCGCCAGTTCACCCGGTGGCTCAGCGACCGGTACCTGGAGCGTGATCGCGGGTAGCGCCACGCTATCCGATATGACCGATCCATTCACTCAAGTCATCGACCTGGGGCTTGGACAGAACACTTTCCTGTGGACCGTGGATAATGGAGCTTGCGGATCGAGCAGTGATGAGGTCTCGATCATGGTCTATGATCACACCGCAGGTGTGGCACGGGCAGGAGAAGATCAGGAACTGTGTGCGCATGAGGCCAGCACCCAGTTGAACGCCGTGCCAGCAGAAAGTACCTCCACCGGTATATGGTCCCTCCTGCAAGGTGGCGGTGACATCGTTGATCCGAGCGATCCCAATACGAACGTGAACAGTATTCCCATGGGAATGAACGTAGTGGCTTGGACGGTCTTCAACGGTGATTGCGGCACCACGGTGGATACGCTGCTCCTCAAGGTGCGTGATTGTCTTACGATCCGCATCCCCGATGCTTATTCGCCGAACGGTGATGGCATCAATGATGTGTTCTTCATCGAGAACATCGAGAACTATCCCAACAACACGTTCACCGTGTTCAATCGCTGGGGTAACAAGGTCTTCGAATCATCTCCGTACACCAACACCTGGGATGGCCGCAGCCAGTTCGGGGTCGTGTTCGGGGAGATACTGCCGGAGAGCACGTACTACTACATACTCGATCTCGGCAATGAAAGCGATGAGCATAATGGATCCATTTTCCTACGCCGATGAACCGACCCGTCCATAGAACGATCCATACCATGAGATCGAAGAATGCCAGGTACCTGGGTCTGCTGTTCGGTCTGCTCCTGGCGGGCCGTATCTGGGCACAACAGGATCCGCAGTTCACGCAATACATGTTCAACCTGCTGGCGATCAATCCCGCCTATGCCGGAAGTGCCGAACGCGTGAGCCTGAAAGCTCTTTCACGCCATCAATGGGTGGGCTTTGAAGGCGCTCCTGAAACGCAGACGCTCACGATCCATACACCTGCGTTCAGGGAAAGTCTCGGCCTTGGCGGAACGATCCTTCGCGATACCCACGGCCCTATCACTCAATATACGTTCATGGCCGATATCGCCTACCGGATATTCATGGGCAACTCCAAGCTCGCCTTCGGGATCAAGGGCGGCTTGAACATGTTGCAGGGCCGGTATGCCGATCTGAACCCTTACACGCTTGGCGATCCGATGTTCCAGCAGAACGTGAACAGCAAGCTCGATCCGCAATTCGGCTTCGGCATCATGTGGTACAGCGACCGGCATTATTTCGGTGTAAGCACGCCACGCATCGTGCGCACGGAATTCTTCCAGACCGATTCCCTGGAGTTCATCACCGATCGTTTCGATCGCGGGCAGAAGCCGCACTACTTCATCACCGGTGGATATGTCTTCGACCTGGGCCTTTACCACAAATTCAAACCCACCTTCTTGTTGAAGGCCGTGGGCGGTGCTCCGCTCAGCTTCGATCTCTCGGCCAATTTCCTGTTCTACGAGAAGTTCTGGCTTGGTGCCATGTACCGCAATGGCGATGCCGTGGGCGCACTGGCCCAGTATCACATCACCAGCGATCTCACCATCGGCTATGCATATGATTATACGTTGACACCGCTGCGCAATTACAGCGGTGGGTCGCACGAGATCATGTTGGGACTTGAATTCGGTCGTGCAGTGAAAGGCATCCGTTCACCCCGCTATTTCTGATGAAGATGGAACGAAAGAACAGCAACAGGCACTACATCTGGCGGATCGTGCTTCTGGCGGCGGTATTCGTACCGGTACTGGCACAGGCGCAGCGGATGAAGGAGCGGATGGCCGAGCGCTATGAGCAGGTCTTCGACCACCAGAAGGTCGCTGCGATCTACGAGGATCTTCATGCGAAAGGGAAGGCCGACGCGAACGATCTGCGCAGGCTGGCCGAAGCATACAAGAAGCTCAATGATCCCGCTCGCGCAGAAGCCGCGTATCGTAGTCTCATGGGTACAGGCGAAAGGAATGCAGCCGACATGTATGCGTTCGCCGAGCAGCTGCGTGCGAACGGGAAGTACGAGGAGGCGCGCCAATGGTACGAGCAATATTCCCAGGCGCAGCCTGATGATCCACGTATTCAGGTCTATTTGAGAGATCCGCAGTTCTTCGATCGGTTGATGAAGGATACGGCCAGCGCGACGATCCGTACCGTGCCGATCAACTCACCGCAGGCCGATCTCGGGATGAGCGTGCTGGGTGAGCTGTTGTTGTTCTCCAGCGCACGTGGCGAAGGCACCGGAGGTACACGCACCTATGTATGGGACCAGGAGCCCTTCCTGAACCTCTATTCCGCATTGCTCAAAGGCGAGACGGCGGAAGAACCCATGGTGATGCGCAAGGACGTGAACAGCCGTTACCATGATGGAACAGTTTCGTACGATTCGCTTGCAAAACGCATGTACTTCACGCGCAACAACGTGCATTATGGCGTGGTGCAGAAGGCGGGGAATGGCGATCTGAACCTGGGCATCTTCTTCACTGATGTGATCCAGGGCGAGTTCGGCCAGAACGAATGGGGCGTGCTCATTCCGTTCGATCACAATGATCCGGAACACAACTACGGTCATCCATTCGTTTCACCCGATGGCCGGCGGATCTATTTCGTCAGTGATCGTCCTGGCGGGCAGGGCGGCACTGATATCTGGTTCAGTGATAATCTCGGTAACCAATGGGGCGCACCGCAGAACATGGGTCCCAAGATCAATACACCGGCCGATGAGATGTATCCGATGATCAAGGCTGACAGCACGTTCTATTTCGCCAGTAACGGGCATCCTGGTCTTGGCGGGCTCGATCTCTTCTATTCACGCCTTCGCGCAGATGGGCCTGGCAATGTGTTCAACCTCGGCTATCCGATGAACACGCGTTTCAACGATCACAGCTTGTTGTTGCTCACTGATACCACAGGGTTCTTCGCAAGCGACCGGCCCGGCGGGCAGGGCAGCGATGACATCTACGGTTGCACCATACGGCCGCCGAGCATCTATCTGGCAGGTATCGTCATCGATCGTGATACGCGTGAGCCGATCGAAGGGGCCACCATTCTGCTCAAGGATGAAAAAGGACAGCATGTGAAGCGCTTCGTCCTGGAGACAGAACCTGGCGGAAAGTTCAAGATCGATGCGGAGTACAAGCAGAAGTATGTGCTCGTCTCCAACAAGAACGGCTACTTCCAGAAGGAGTTGAGCATCATGACAGACACCGATCCGCTCACCGATATCGTGGTGGAAATGGTGAAGTACGATTATGCCGCCGAAGGTCTGGTGATGCATGGCGAAACAGAAGCATTGCTGGACAATGCCCGCGTTGTTCTTCTCGATCCGCAGAACAATGTGCTTCAGGAACACATCACCGATGCATCGGGCAAATACGCGTTCCCGCTGGAACCGGAAAAGGATTATCGCATAGCGGTGGAAAAGGAAGGGTTCTTCAAGCAAAGTGTGAAGATCAGCACCAAAGGCAAGCCGAGCTCGGTCATCTATACGGACTTCCGACTGTTCCCGCTCGTGGTCGATCAGGTGGTACGGCTTGAGAACATCTTCTACGACTACAACAAGTGGAACATCAGGCCCGATGCAGCGATCGAACTGGACAAGCTTGTGCAGACCCTGCAGGACAACCCGACGGTAAAGATCGAGCTCAGCTCACACACCGATTGCCGCGGTAAGGACGCGTACAACATGAGCCTCTCCGAGAAACGCGCGAAGAGCGCGGTGGAATACATCATCAGCAAGGGCATCACGAAAGACCGGGTGATAAGCAAGGGTTACGGTGAAAGCAGGCCGATCTCCACCTGCGCATGCGAGAAGTGCAGCGAAGAAGAACACCAGAAGAACCGCAGAACGGAATTCAAGGTCCTGGAGAAGTAGTAGGTAGGGAAGGGGGAGCGGACGGGTCGCGGCGAAAGCCAGTGGCCCGTTCGCATTTTGTATGAGGTCATTTGGGCGTGCCCTTGCTGCAGAGCCAGCAAGGTCGCGCTATCCGCTGTACTCCTCGCTCGGCCTCGGTGCAGGTCCCGCACAAGCTTTCGGGATGCTCCTTTGGCAGCAGAGAACGAATGAAGGCCGTGGCCAGGCCTCGCTGCGGGGTGCCGCTCCTATCGCTCACGCGAGATCCGGCATGGGCCGGTCCATCGAGTCACAACTCCAATTCTTGCGTGGGATCCCAGAAAAGATCCTTAAAGCCGATCACCTGATCGTTCTTCACCAATATCCCTTCCGCCATTAAACGCTCCTCCATTTCAGTAGGGCTCCCGAAATGATGTTTACCTGTCAACAGACCATTCCGGTTCACCACACGATGTGCCGGCACCGGTGGATCGACCATATGGCTTTTGTTCATGCAATAACCCACTATGCGGCTGCTCCGCGCTGCGCCGATGTACTTCGCGATCGCACCGTAGCTGGTCACACGGCCGTATGGGATATGCCGCACCACATCCATCACATCCGCAAAGAGATCGCGTTCCTGTATGGCACCATCGATCAGGGTTTTTTTCGTGGCCATCACTTGATCCCGAAGCGCAGATAGTGGATGGTGCGTCCCTCTTTCAACCACATGCTTTCGTAATACGTGCGGATGTTGAGGATGCGCTGTTCCTCGTCGCCTACGCGCTTCACCAGATCGCCGTGTACATCAGCGCTCTTTTCAAAGAGTGGCAGATCTTGTTCTGCGATCTGTTCCAACGTGTATTCGTACAGCACAGGACTGTCTGATTTTAGATGAATGATCCCACCCGGCTTCATGATCTGCCGGTATCTATCCATGAACAACGGGCTTGTCAATCGTTTACGCGGTTTCTTCAATTGCGGATCGGAGAACGTGAGCCATATCTCATCCACCTCTGCAGGCCCGAAACATCGGGCGATATGATCCACGTGCGTGCGCAGAAATCCTACGTTCGTCAACCCGAGCTCGATCGCGTTCCTGGCTCCGCGCCAGATCCGCGCTCCCTTGATGTCCACACCTATGAAGTTCTTCTGCGGGAACATTTTCGCCATGCCGATGGTGTACTCACCGCGGCCACAACCCAATTCAAGGATCAATGGAGCATCACGCTTGAACAGAAGTTCGTTCCACCGGCCTTTGTGATCGAGGTCTTTTCCGAAGACCTCCGCGAACGAAGGCTGTACCACATGTGCGAACGTGAGGTTCTCTTCAAAACGGCGGATCTTGTTCTTTCCCATGTGCGGCGCGCGAAATTACCGGCATCACCCCATATTTGAGGTGTGTTGGATGGCGCGCGCATATTGGTGGCTCCACTGGATTGGGGCCTGGGCCACGCCACACGCTGCATCCCGATCATGCGTAAGCTCATCGATCGCGGGGCATATCCGGTCATCGCGGCCGATCGGGGTCCACTTCAGCTGCTACGCGAAGAATTTCCTGCACTCCCGTTCATTTCTTTACCTGGCTATCAAGTAAGCTATGGGGATCGCCGTGTCTCTATCTGGGATCTCGCGCTTCAAATGCCTTCAATGCTTCGATCCATCCAAGTGGAAAGAACGATGACGGAGAGGATGTGCAAGGAGCTTGGGATCGATGCGATCATCAGCGATCAGCGCTTCGGTGTGAGATGCTCATCAATACCAAGCATTCTCATCACTCACCAGGTCTTTCCGCGTCCGGTACTGCCAGGCGATCCATTGGAACGTGTGAGCCGTCATTTCATCCGGAAATTCGATCGTTGTTGGATCATGGATGATGATGATACACCAGGCCTGGCAGGAGAACTTTCTCACGGACATGATCTTCCGCGTAATGCGAGTTACATCGGTATCCACAGCCGTTTCGATCGAAAGGAGTTCGATCGGACCCGCACATATGATGTGGTCGCTGTCATGAGCGGACCTGAACCGCAGCGTTCCATTTTCCAGGAGATCCTCCTCGATCAACTGGTGACAATTCCAGGAGATCATCTGCTGGTGGAAGGACTTCCCGGTACGAAGGATATGCAACAATTGAAGAACGTTCGGATCGTTCCACATCTTTCCGCACAGGAACTTGGTGCTGCGATGCGCTCATCACGCATGGTAATTTCAAGATCGGGCTATACTACCTTGATGGATCTGGTGCATCTTGGTCAACGCGCATTGTTGGTGCCAACGCCTGGCCAGCCGGAGCAGGAATATCTTGCAGATCTACCGGCCATCAAGAAATTCACCGTGGTACAGCAACAGGGCATGATCGATGTGCGCATGGCATTGCAACAGGTCGACGTTCTTGAAATTCCGGAGCTCCGCGCCCGGCATGATCTGCTTGAAAAAGCATTGGACGAGCTTGGAAAAATGGTGCGCGACCAACGACCTGCATTAACTTCAGCGTGATGCTTCACATCCAAAAGCTCAGCTTACTGATGTACTTCGCGATACTTGCGGGATCGCTGTGTGCGCAGTTGGACCTGGACCGGCGGCTGAATGACCTGCAGAGGAAGCACGATGATCTTGTTCGCCAGCAGGAGGAGATCATCGAACGAATGGATTCCGCAAAGCTCGCGATCGTGCGGCGTGATCTTGAGAAATCCGGTCTGCCGAAGCTTGAGAAAGGTGATAAGCTGATCGTTCATCCGGGGCACATGCTCGTTTATGATGAAAAGCACGAACAGGCCAGATGGACCGCACACATCGCCACACCTGACCTGATCACCGGCAATCTCGCGCGGATCGATTCATTCCTTCCCGACCCGAACGTTGCAAGCGGCACCGCGGTGACAGCGGATTACTGGAACAGCGGCTATGACCGTGGCCATCTTGTACCAAGTGCAGACATGCGCTGGAATTACGATGCATTGAGGGCGACCTATTACTACAGCAACGTAAGTCCGCAATTACCCGAGTTGAACCGTGGTACCTGGGCCGATCTGGAAGATCGTGTACGCAGGTATGTGAACTTCAGCAAGCGCCGTGTCTTCGTGGTCACAGGTCCTGTGTTGAAGGATGGACTTCCAACGCTGCAGAAGGCCGATCGGCAGAACGAGGTCAGCATTCCAGAACAGTTCTTCAAGGTGATCGCAGATATCGATGGTGACTCTGCGAAAGCCATCGGTTTCCTGCTGGAAAATGGCGTGAACGAATATCCACCGATCAGTTATGCCGTTCCGGTGGACAGCATCGAGAAAGTCACCGGCCTCGATCTGTTCCATGCTTTGCCCGATGAGAAGGAGGAAAGGATCGAGGCGATGCGAGATCCCAGGCAATGGTATGCCGAAGGCGATCCGTTCTTCGGCGAGGTTGAACCGATAAAGCCACCGTTGCCTCGCGGAATGTTCAATACCGTACAGGCGAAATACCACGTGGGTAAGACCGCCACGATCTGTGGTACCGTGGTGAGCAGCCGCAGAACGGCGAAGGCCAGGGCGATCTATTTGAATTTCGATCGCATGCATCCGCACCAAGATTTCTATGCGACCATCTGGGAATACAACGGTCCCAATTTCAGCTACGATCCGGAGACTTATCTACTGAACAGGAAGATCTGTGTCACTGGAAGGATAACCATGTATGACGATATCCCACGGATCAGCATCAATAACGAGGAGGAGGTGATCTTCTACGAGGACGCTCTGCAGATCCGCTGATCAATTCGCTTTCCTCAGCGTAAAGCTGAACGTGGTCCCCCGGCCTTCACGGCTCTTCACAGTGATCGTTTGGCCGTGCGCCTCAATGATGTGTTTCACGATCGCCAGGCCGAGGCCCGATCCACCTTCATTGCGTGCCCGGCTTTTCCCTACGCGATAGAACCGCTCGAAAAGCCGGGGCAGATGTTCTTCGCTCACCCCAATGCCATCGTCGGCCACCTCCACCAGGAGCTGATCGCCCAGTGGGTAGCTGCGTACCATGCAGGTGGTGTTCTCGCGGCTGTAATTGATCGCGTTATGCAGCAGGTTGGTGAACACCTGTGCAAGCCTGTCCCGATCGGCTATGACCCATGTGGGTGACGATAGCTGGTCGACCAACTTCACACCTTTCTCCCTGGCGTGCATTTCTGCACTCTTCATCATTTCCTCCACCAATTCATGCAGATCGATCCTGGCCTGGTGTAGTTCCATTACACCGCTCTCCAGTTTCGATATCATATCGAGGTCCTCCACGATCTTCATCAACCGATCCACCCCGTTGGAGGCCCGGTCCAAAAAGTCACGGTTCACCTTGTGATCCTCCAATCCACCTTCCAGCAGAGTGAGAATATAACCTTGGATATTGAAGATGGGCGTTTTCAGTTCATGGGCCAGATTGCCAATGAATTCACGACGAAAACGCTCCCTCTCCTGAAGTTCCTGTATCTCAGCACGGCGTTCCGTGGCCCATTCGCTCACTTGTGCGTTCACCTGTTCCAGTATATCACCTTTCACTACAAGCCCTTCGGTCCTGTTACGTTTCAGGTCATGCACCGTGCGGTAGAGGACCTTGATGCGGCTGTGTATGAATTTCTCGATCCCGAAGGAAAATGCGCCATAGGCCGTTGCAAATACGATCATCCCGAGAATGGCAGCCGATGTGAAGGGGATCGAAAATACTCCGGTGAAATGCAAGATCGCCAACGCTAGAGAGACTGACAGCATTACGACAAACGCCGAAAGAAGAGCCGTTTGTCCGGGTGAAAGCTGTCCCAAAACGTGTTCTTGAGAATATGCCCGTCAAAGATAGCCGCAGGCCGTCCGCCGCGGAAGATCATTCAACCACCGCCGATCGATCTAAGCGAATCTTAACATGCAGGAAACACAGCGCTAATACTTTTGGCCGGCTCAGTCCTACGGATATCAATGCGCTTCGGGATCCTCGAATTCCTTACTCTGGCAGGTGCGCTCGGCCTGTTCATCTATGGGATGAAGGTGATGAGCGAAGGGCTTCAGAAAGTGGCCGGCGGCCGCATGCGCAGTGTATTGCGTTTCATGACGGCCAACCATTTCGCGGGGATCCTTACAGGCTTCGTCACCACCGCCATGATACAGAGCAGCAGCGCGGCAACGGTGATGGTGGTGAGCTTCGTGAACGCAGGCCTTCTGCGTGTGCGACAAGCCATCGGCGTGATCATGGGGGCCAACATCGGCACAACCATAAAGGCGTTGCTGATCAGTTGGGCGGTCTTTTCCGACATAAGCATCACCACGTTCGCCATTCCGATCATCGGCCTTGCATTCCCCCTTCTCTTCGTGCGCACCTCCAGGGCGAAAGCTGGCGCTGAATTGCTGATCGGTGCAGCATTGCTTTTTCTTGGTCTTGAATTCATGACGCAGTATGCCCCGGTGCCATCTGCCGGGGCCATGGACATCCTGCACGACCTTGGGCATCATGGAATGACCTCTGTGCTGCTTTTCGTGTGCATCGGGGTCATACTGACTTTGGCCGTTCAATCATCGAGCGCTTCCATCGCATTCACACTTGTGCTTGCCGAGAATGGCACCATCGAATATGAAATGGCCGCTGCCCTTGTGCTCGGCATGAACGTTGGCACCACTGTTACTGCGAACATAGCGGCACTGGTGGCCAACGCGTGGGGAAAACGGGCGGCCAGGGCACATCTGCTTTTCAACCTCATCGGCTTATGCTGGGCAGTGCCGCTCTTCTTCCCGTACCTGGACCTCATCGACCTGTACATCACCAGCACCTACGGCGCTTCCGCATATGTGGACCGGTCCATGATCATGTGGGCCATCACCATTCTTCACATCTCCTTCAACGTCATCACCACATTGCTGCTGGTCGGATGGATCCCGCTCCTAGAAAAGGTCGTGACACGGATGGTGCCTGCGAAGACGGAGGCGGATGAAATGTACCGGTTGGAATACCTGGACGCCGACATTCCGGTTACGCCGGAGGTCTCACTGCTAGAGGCGCGTAAGGAGATCGGCCGGCTTGGAAAGATCGCGCACGAGATGCTCAAGATGGTGCGCGAACTGCTTACCATGAAAGATCAGAAACAGCGCGATGTCATCGTACAACGGCTGGCGAAATATGAGCAGATCACCGATCGGATCGAAGTGGAAGTGAGCAAGTATC
>JAEZAU010000047.1 GCA_023430325.1 Bacteroidota bacterium
CATCAAGATGGTGATAAATAATATCGGAAAAGCTGTGCTGATCATTTTCACCGTCAACCTCATCCTCTTCCTCATCACGTTCTGGCTCACAGACAGGTCCGGCGACTGGGGCTGGGGCTTCAAACACGGGATCTTCTCGGTGAACGGCGAACAGATCGGTCTATCATTCAGCTCAATGACCACCCGTGTTCTGTTGGCGATCATGTTCCTGTCATTCACGCTGAGCGATCTGCGGCGCCTCGATCGCAAGGGATCTTAAGATCCTTTCATTCACCGCGCAAACAGAAGGTCCACGTCTCCGAACGCGCGTTGCAGAACGCCATCGTTCCGGGCCTGATCAGGTGTTCCGGCCCACAGCTTCCCTTCATGCACGATCATGATCCGATCACTGATAGCCAACGCCGTTTGCAGATCGTGCGTAGAGATCAATGCCGTCTTCTTCATGCGGTGTACGATCTCCTTCAAAAGCCGCATGATCTTCACGCGGTTCACCAGATCCAGGAATGCCGTTGGTTCATCGAGAAGCATCAACGGAGTATCCTGTGCCAGCGCACGCGCGATCATCACTTTTTGCAGTTCACCATCACTTAGTGAAAGGATCGATCGGGAAGCGAATGATCTTGTTTCCGTGGCTGCCATCGCTTCCTCCACTTTCCGCAGATCTTCGGCCTTCATCCTTCCCAAATGATCGGTCCACGGCTGGCGGCCCAAAGAGATCAGCGTATACACATCCAACAAGCCGACACGCGGTCTTCCAGTGAGCACCACACTGATCAGCCGCGCACGTTCAGCAGATGACATGTCCATCACCGATCGGTCTTCGATCCGAACATCGCCCGCAAGTGCAGGTTGCAGGCCGGCGATCGTACGCATGAGCGTTGATTTCCCCGACCCGTTCAACCCGATCAACGAAACAAGTTCTCCACGTCGCAGATCGAAGTGCAGCGCTTCAAGCACCGCCTTTTTCGAATAACCCACGGTAAGGTCCGAAGCATTGAGCAGGCTCTCCATCACGCGTGCGCCCATCGTTTGCCGCTCAACAACACCCACGCCACCACCGGCGCTCCGAGCAATGAGGTCACCGCATTCAACGGGATCTGCGCCCCCGATCCGGGTAGTTTCATGATCAGATCGCACGCAAGAGCGAGCACCGCTCCGCAAGCGATCGTCGCCGGCATCAGTCGTGAATGATCGCTGGTGCGAAAAAGTCCGCGAGCGACATGTGGCGTGGCAAGACCAAGGAACGCGATCGGCCCGCAAAAGGCGGTGATGGTGCCAGCAAGGATCCCCGTGATCCACATGATCCACGTTCTTGTTCGCGGAACATTCACGCCAACAGTGGTGGCGTGATCATCACCGAGCAGCAGGGCGTTCAGCGGTTTCATCAATATTACAGCACCAATAAGAGCGATGGACACGGGCACCACCAGCCAACCCAGCTGCCCATCGGTGACATTCGAGAACGTTCCCATTCCCCAAAGGACGAACCCTTTCAAAGCGCTTGCTGCACTTGCAACCTGCAGAACACTTATCACGGCCGAACAGAGATAACCGATCATCAGCCCGATGATCAGCAGGGTGATCCCATCGCCCACGCGCCGATCCGCGATCTGGATCAACAGCAGTACCGCCATTGCTCCGGCCAATGAGGCCATGATGATGGTGACATCCGCTGGCCAGGGGAACATCGACCATACCGGCGCTGCCAGAGTTACGAGGGCAACGCCGAGGCTGGCTCCCGAACTGATACCGAGAACAGAAGGTCCTGCAAGAGGATTCCTGAACAATGTCTGCATCAACAAGCCGCTTGCCGCCAGTCCCGATCCAGCGATCAATGCGGTGACCGCCTGTGGAAACCTGATCCGCCGGATGATCTCTGCATTCTCATATGAACCATCACCCACCAACGCGTTCAATACAGTGCTGAAAGGCACCTTCACCGATCCCACGAACAGATCGGCAAGAAATAGAAGAATGCCCGCGATGATCAGCAGCAGGAAAGGCCAGATCGGGCGGGCAGACATGGCGCGAACTTAGAGGATCGCCGCAACGCCGGTATCTTTGCACACCAATTTTCGATCTTGATATGAGCGACGCCTTCTTCCATTCCCCGGCCCCGATCAATGAGCCTGTGAAGACCTATGCACCGGGAACTCCCGAACGTGAGCAATTGATCGCCGAATACGATCGGCTCATGGGGATGGAACGCGAACTGCCGATGTGGATCGGTGGAAAGCCAGTGGAAACAAGGGATCGCCGCGCCGCACGACCACCACATGAACACGAACATGTTCTCGGCCACGCGCACTTTGGCGACAAAAAGCACGTGAAGCAGGCGATCGACGCGGCATTGAAGGCCAAGCCTGAATGGGAGATGATGCGTTGGGAAGATCGCGCAGCCGTTTTCCTTAAAGCAGCGGATCTGATCGCCGGTCCCTATCGCGCAACCATCAATGCGGCCACCATGCTTGGCCAGGGAAAGAACGCATACCAGGCGGAGATCGATGCGGCGTGTGAATTCGCGGACTTTCTGCGGTTCAATGTGCAGTACATGCAACAGATCTACCGCGATCAGCCCTTCAGTCCGGCGGGCATGTGGAACCGCGTGGAATACCGGCCGCTGGAGGGTTTCGTCTTCGCGTTGACGCCGTTCAATTTCACCGCGATCGCCGGAAATCTGCCGAGCGCACCGGCCATGCTGGGCAACGTTGCCATATGGAAACCTGCGGATACGCAGATCTACAGCGCGCAGGTGATCATGGACATCTTCCGCAAGGCTGGATTGCCGGATGGTGTGATCAACCTGATCCATGTGGAAGGAAGTGATGCGGGTGATGTGATATTCAAGCACAACGAATTCGCCGGATTGCATTTCACCGGAAGCACGGGTGTGTTCAAGATGCTCTGGAAGACGATCGGAGAGAATCTAGATCATTACAGGAGCTATCCGAGGATCGTGGGGGAAACAGGTGGCAAGGATTTCGTGGTGGCGCACAGGAGTGCCGATCCAAAGGAAGTGGCCACGGCGTTGAGCCGCGGTGCCTTCGAGTATCAGGGACAGAAGTGCAGCGCCGCCAGCCGCGCATATATACCCGCCAACATTTGGGAAGAGGTGAAGAAGGAATTGCTGGAAGATCTTGCCAGTTTCAAGATGGGATCGTCGCGCGACTTCTCCAACTTCGTCAATGCCGTGATCGATGAACGCGCGTTCAAGAAGATCAGCGGTTATGTGGATGGTTTTGCCAAGGCCGGAAAAGATGTGGAAGTGATCGCAGGCGGCAAGTACGATAGCAGCGAAGGCTGGTTCATAGAACCTACAGTTGCGGTAGCGAAAGATCCGAGCTATACGACCATGTGCGAAGAGATCTTCGGGCCGGTGCTCACCATATACGTGTATGACGAGAACAAGTGGGAAGAAACGCTGAAGACCGTCGATGCAACGAGTCCGTATGCGCTCACCGGAGCCATCATTTCCACCGATCGGAACGCGATCGTACAGGCATCGAACATCCTTCGCAACAGCGCCGGAAATCTGTACATCAACGATAAACCGACAGGCGCTGTCGTTGGCCAGCAACCTTTCGGCGGCGCTCGCGGCAGTGGTACCAATGACAAGGCCGGCAGCTACATGAACATGATCCGTTGGGTGAGTCCACGCACGATCAAGGAGACCTTCGTGCCGCCGACCGATCACCGGTACCCGTTCATGGGTTGATGTGAACTAGGAACTGCTGCGATCGTTACGCAGCAATTTCTTTAGGATCACGATCTGCCCCAAGTGATAATGCGTGTGCTCGATGAGTCCGAGGATGTTGCGGTGATAAGTGCCGTACTTAGGATCGGTGAAGGCTTCGGCCAACCTATGCTCCGGTAACTTCTCGATCTCAGCGGCGAGATCTTCCGCATCGTTGAAGCATTTTGTGAGGAACTCATTCCATTCCAGCTCCGATCCGATCATTGGGTGATCGAAGCTGAACTTGTCGTGTGCATCCAGTACTCCTCCTTTCAATACCTGTAATTGCGTTCGTACGTAATAATGGATGTGGTAGGCAAGTTTCACGATCGTGTTGAAGGACGGGATCGGCGCAGTGGCTTCCTCATAGGTCACATCCGCGAGTTGCTCCTTGAGATCCACACTGGTCCAGTTGCCACCGAAATGGACATCGCGAAGATGTTTGGCCAGGAGTTGAGGAGTGGTCATCTCAACGCGTAAAGTCATCATACAACAGGTACTTCTCCCGGATCTTCTTGAAAGCGTTCAGATCAGCCTGCCATGAGGCGCGGATCTCTTCCGGCTCTTCGCCTTTGATCACACGTTCCCGCAGATCGATACCACCGGCCAGCTTATCGAAGAAATTATTGAAGAACCCTTTCTTATCCGGTGCTTCGCGATAAAGACCGATCAACCAGTTAAGCTCGATCTTTCGATCGAGGCGGCTCTGGATCTCTCCATATTCGCTCAGATCGATGCCGGTGCATTGCTTTTCCTTATGCGGTGGATCCTGCGCGCCGGGCATGCTCTTGGGTGTGAATTTGAAGTCACCGATCGGGTTGCCGGGATAACCGATGCACTGGAACGGGCGATCGGTACCGCGCCCCACGCTCACGATCGTACCTTCGAAAAGACCGAGCGAAGGATAGAGGTAGATCGAGCTCATGTTAGGCAGGTTCGGCGATGGACGTACCGGCAATTCATAATACCGATCGTGGGAATAGCCTTCACATTTGATCACCTGCAGATCGCACTTCAAGCCATTCTTCAACCAGCCTTCGCCGTTGATCATCTGCGCGTATTCCCCGATCGTCATGCCATGCACCAGCGGCACCGGATGCATGCCCACGAAGCTCTTGTGCTCCATCTTCAACACGGGGCCATCCACGTAGAAGCCGTTCGGGTTCGGGCGATCGAGAACGATCACTCCCTTTCCATTCTCAGCTGCGGCTTCCATCACGTAATGCAGCGTGCTGATGTACGTATAGAAACGCACTCCAACGTCCTGGATGTCGAATAATAACAGATCCACATCGGCCACCTGAGCCGTCGTAGGTTTTTTGTTGCTGCCGTAAAGCGATACGATCGAAAGTCCCGTGCGCCTGTCCTTCTCATCTTTCACATGCGCACCTGCATCAGCCTCGCCACGGAAACCGTGTTCCGGCGCGAACACTTTCATCACGTTCACCTTCAATGACATTAGAGAATCCACAAGATGTACTTCGCCGATCATGCCGGTCTGGTTCGTCACCCCCGCAACGCGCTTGTCCTTCAATAGGGGCAGCCATTTTTCCGTCAGTTCCGCGGTCACCTTTATCGGCAACGGTTCCTTGTTCACCACAACGGTCTGCGCATTGCCGCAGGAAGCCAGTGCCAGGCACAACACGAGTATCTTCGCCTGCCGCCATCCACCGAAGCTTTTGGCCTTTCCGCATTTCATCGCAAGACGTCTCGCACGCCACACGGGCGATACAGGCTTTTCAAGACCTATCGTGAACATTGCCATCATGGGCATCGTGGTGGGTATGGCGGTGATGATCGTCACCGTGGCGATAACCAGTGGTTTCCAACGTGAAGTGCGGGCGAAAGTAACGGGTGCAGGTGCTCATTTCCAGATAACTTCCATTCGCCAGACCGATCCGAAGGAAACGCCGCGTATGGAGATCGACCGGCCTTATTATCCATGGATCGATACGCTGCCGCAGGTGGCCAATATCCAGATCTATGCCACCAAACCCGGCATCATTGAAACAGCGGGCGACATACAGGGTGTGGTGGTGAAAGGGATCGGCAGGGATTTCGACCAGACCTTTTTGAAGGAGCATCTGGTTGAAGGTCGCCTGCCGGCGATCGGCGATACCACCAACCCGATCGATGTGCTGCTCTCACGCTTTCTCGGCCGGCGGTTGGATATCGCTGTGGACGATACGGTCACCATCTATCTGATCCGTGGCCGCGAGGATATCCGTCCCAGAAGATTTCATGTCTGCGGTTTCTATGAGACCGGTCTTGAACAGATGGATCATCAATTGGTCTATGTGGACATCGATCATCTGCAGCGTTTTTCACTTTGGGGCTTGAAGGCCGAGATCCAGGTGCATGATTCGGTGATCGATGGCATTCCGCATGTCGGGCTTGAAGGACTTGCTTTCGGCGGAATGCGGATGTTCAAATTCCATTGGCCTGAATTACGCAAAGAGGATAAAGGCCCCTATTGGATCCCGCTCCATCAACTCGACCTGCCAGCATACGATACACTGAGGCTCATCGTGACCGACATCGATCGGACCATACCGGATACGGCCTGGGTGAGCATCCGATCGAAACTGCCCGAGATACGTTCTACGGGAGCGCCGCAGCCGGTCGAAATGCCGCCGCTCACCATTACGCGCGGCGGTTCCGGCGGCAGCTACAATAGGTACACCGGTGGTTTCGAGATCCTGCTGCATGACCTCGCCGATCTTGATGAAATGGAAGAGGTCATCTACAACAACTACATCGAGCTCGGTGAGCGCGCGCTCAGCGTAAAGGAACGTTTCCCGGAGATCTTCGCATGGCTTGAATTGCTGGATACCAACGTGTGGGTGGTCATCATCCTCATGGTCATCGTCGCCATCATCAACATGACCTCCGCGCTGCTCATCATCATCCTTGAACGCACCAACATGATCGGCACGCTCAAAGCGATCGGTGCCACCAACCGCACCATCCGCCGCATTTTCCTCATCCAGGCCGCATACATCCTGGGCCTTGGGCTCCTGATCGGCGATCTGCTGGGCATTGGCCTGGCGCTCATTCAAGAACATTTCGGCCTGGTGAAACTCCCCGTTGAGAGTTATTACGTGGATGCCGTGCCCGTGCATCTCTCATTGGGCCCCATCCTTTTGCTCAACATCGGCACGCTGGCCATCTGCCTCATTGCGCTCATTCTGCCCAGCATGCTCGTCACACGCATCTCGCCGGTAAAAGCGATCCGTTTCGCCTGATCCTTTTGGGCGAATTCCTGTCAGGGCGTGGCTACGGCTCCAAGTCCTCGCCGGCCGAACGCGCCGGCTCCGGGCTTTCCACCTGCGCCACTTACGCAGATCTAATGTGAGCCACGAGAGATCGTTCTTCAAAAGCGATCCCATATTCCACGGCAACGTAGAACTCATCTTCGGCAGAACGTGAATAGCGTAAGCGGCCGCAGTGGAAACCCCGCAACCGGGTCCATACCCGGTGAGGAGTTGCAACGAAGGACGCGACCTGCCGCAGGCCCGCCCACAGAACAGCGCGCTCAAAGCGCATACATCCACCGGCGAGAAGTCCATATTGGTCCGGCCCTGGCGGCTTTCGGGCGGATCTTCACATCATTTTCAACTACCGAAAGGCAACCCTTCGGCCCGATCGCGTCTTTCCAGTACTCAACAGCTCCGCCCAATGGAACGCATTCGTGAAGCAGATCGTACGCAGTTGATCCGGGTCAGCATGATACTAGGTTCAGTATTGTCCATTCTCTCCTTTACACTGGCCCGCGTACCCTGGTGATCCCGCACCCGCCGGGCGGCTACCTTTAGCGCATGTTGCGCACGCTGCTCCAACTACTTTTCGCCCTTCCGCTCCTTTTACCGGCACAGGATACGCCCAAGGCCCTGCTCTGGAAGGTGTACAATGGCGGGGCGCAACGCCCCAGCTATCTCTTCGGCACCATCCACGTGAAGGATGCGCGCGTTTTCAACTTCTCCGATCAGGTATGGGCCGCCATGGACAGTACCGACATCACCGCCGGTGAGCTGGACCTGGACCAGAAGAAAATGGATCCGATCGGTCTGGCCAACATGATGATGATGCCCGATGGAAAGCGGCTGGAAGATCTCTACAAGAAAAAGGAATGGATCCTGGTGGAGGAAAAGCTGAAGGAGAAGCTCGGTGTAATGGCCGTGATGGCCTACCGCATGAAGCCGATCTTCGTAATGGCCCTGATGATGCAGGATGACATGAACGCCGAACATGATCGCGTGCTGGACGATCATCTGCTCACCACCGCCCGCGAAAAAGAGAAACGCGTGATCGGCATAGAGACCGTGGAGGAACAGATGCGTGCCCTGGATGTTCTCCCGTTGAAGGAACAGGCCGGGTTGTTATTGGAACAGGCCAAGATGAACGGCATACCCGCGGAATTCAATCGGATGATAGAGGCATACGCCGAGCAGGACCTGGACCGGTTGGTGGAAGTGGCCATGGGAACGGGAGGCATGCCGCCGAAACTGGAAAAGACATTGATCAACGAAAGGAACCACCGCATGGCACACCGGCTTGACAGCATCATGCATACCGGTGAGTCGCTCTTCTTTGCTGTGGGCGCTGCACATCTGCCGGGATCGGAGGGTCTCATTGAGCTTCTGCGATCGAAGGGCTTCACCGTGGAACCCGTGCTGGCCGCGGTGGTGAAGGAAGATGACCTGGTGCCGGTGGAAGAGGAACGCTAGATCAACCACCGATCCGGGAAAATCCGGTCCTCCACCCCATCGATCCAACGTTGCTACTGCTCAGCTTCGCACCGTGAAGCATTGGCTCTTTTGCAGTGTTGCGATCGTAATTGCAGGTTGTTCGTCCGTTGAGAGGGACGTGCAGAACGTATTCCGTTACAACCAATCCGAAGGCATCACCAGCCTCGATCCGGCATTTGCGCGCAACATCGAGAACATTTGGGCATGTGACCAGATCTTCGATGGTCTGGTGGAGATGGGTCCCGATCTGCTGGTAAGGCCCGCGATCGCACATAGTTGGCAGATAGCCGACAGCGGCCGCACGTATGTCTTCCATCTGAGGAACGATGTGCTGTTCCATGATCATGCGGCGTTCGCCGATGGCAAAGGGCGCCTTGTGACAGCGGAAGATGTGCGCTTCAGCTTCGAGCGTATCCGCGATCCGCGTACGGCAAGTCCCGGCCGTTGGATCTTCGAGCATGTCATCCCGGGCCCACAAGGTTTCATTGCCGTTGATGACAGTACGTTCAAGATCACGCTGACAAGGTCATTTCCACCGTTCCTGGGTATTCTGAGCATGGTCTACGGCAGCGTGATCCCCCGCGAAGTGGTGGAATTTGAAGGCCAGGATCTCCGCAAACATCCCATCGGTGCCGGGCCTTTCAAATTCTTCCATTGGGAGGAAGGTGTGAAACTCGCCCTGCAACGCAACGAACGTTATTATCAACGTGATGAGAACGGCCAGCCCCTTCCCTATCTCGACGCGGTAACGATCGGTTTCGTGAAGGACCGTAATGCTGAATTCCTTTCGCTGGTGAAGGGTGAACTGGACATGATGAGCGGTGCAGATGGCGCTTTCCTCAATGAACTGGTCGATCATAAAGGACAGATCCGCAGCAAATACACCGGTCGGATCGCTGTGCAACGATCACCTGCGCTGGCCACCGATTATCTCGGTTTCCTGCTTGATACCACGGCGCTTGCCGCGAAGCAAGATCCATGGCAGGACGTTCGCCTGAGACAGGCCTTGAACTACGCATTGGACCGTGAACGGATCATCAGTCACCTGATGCATGGCATCGGATCGCCGGCCGGCGGCATTCTTCCACCGAACATGCCGGGATCATCGGGCAAGAGCTACCGGTACGATCCGGCGAAAGCCCGATCCTTGATGGCCGAAGCAGGCTTCCCGAACGGCAAAGGACTTCCACCGTTGAAGCTGACGGTGACCGCGAGCTATCTGGAGCTTTGCGAATTGATACAGCATGATCTGGCCAAATTCGGGGTGAAATTGATCGTGGATGTGGTGCCGCTCAGCACGCATAAGGAAGGCGTGGCCAATGGCGATTTCACGTTCTTCCGCAAGAACTGGATGGCCGACTATCCTGATGCGGAGAATTTCCTGCTGCTCTTCAACAGCGCGAACAAAGCCCCCGCAGGACCGAACTACACCCATTTTTCAAATGAGAATTTCGATCGGCTCTATCAGCAAAGCCTGGTCACCACGGACGAAAATGAACGGCTGGGGTTGTATGCGCAGATGGACGGTATTGTGACGGAAAATGCCCCGGCGGTGTTCCTCTTGCATCCCGAAGTGATCCGCTTCTCACGTCGTGAAGTGCAAGGCCTGGTCGCCGATCCGATGAACAACCTCGATCTGCGCCGGGTGCGAAAGATGAAGCAGATCAGCTCGCGGGCCTTCGCTCGGCCTTGAGCACCTTCTTGAGCTCCACGAGAAGGATCTTCGCCTCCTCTTCGGTAAGTCCTTTGCCGATCACCACTTTCTTGCCCAGATGATCGAAGGTCAACCGCTCACCTCCCATCACCCATGGGCTTTCGTTCAACTGCCATTGGAATGATGTGCGATCGATCTCGATAAGGGAAGGCTTCTGGATGTTATCGATGAAATAATGGTTCGCGCCACCGATGCCGAAAAGACTGTCCTTCACCGTGAAACGGCCATCCTGCAACCGCCACAGTTCAAAACCCTTGATCCGCCAGAGCATCACACGGGCTATACGGATCTCGAAATAGCCCCAGAATGCAAGAAAGGCCAGCAGATATTGGCGCAACGGATCACCTTGTGGAAGCTTTGTTCGTTCGTAGAGAATGTAGACGCCGCAAAGGGTCCAGAGGACCACCCATGCGATCAGCAAATTGCGTTTCCCTGGCGTGAGCCGCGGTGAGATGACCACCGAGAAGCGGCCTTCAGTACGATCGATGCTTACGCGTTCGCTGATGAACTCCATCACACTTTCACGCCCGAGACCACCTGCTCATACAACTCTTCATACCGCGGCAGCACGATATCCAGATCGTAACGCGCGGCCTGTTCGATCGCACCTTCACGAAAACGCGCTTGTGAGGCCTCGTCCTTCAAGATCGTGAACGCGTTCTCGGTCATTGCTTTAATGTCACCCACAGGGCTCAGCAGGCCGCTCACCCCATGGATGTTCACTTCCGGCAGGCCGCCTGTATCACTGCTCACCACCGGAACGCCGCACGCCATGGCCTCCAGCGCTGCAAGACCAAAACTTTCGCTTTCACTGGGAAGCACGAAGAGATCACAGCTGGAGACAACACGTTCGGGATCGACCATTTTTCCAAGGAATTGGATGGAACCACCACTGCAATGCGCCGAACCGCGGCACTGTGTCTCCAACCGCTGCCGCTCCGGCCCATCGCCGATCATCAACAGACGTACCGGTAGTCTTTCACGCAACCGTTGGAAGACCTTGATCGCATCATCCACCCGTTTCACTGCGCGAAAATTCGAGACATGTACCAGGAGCTTCTCCCCGTTCGGTGCATAACGCTCCCGCAGTCTCGGATCGGGTTCGCGTTCATATTGATCGAGGCGGACGAAATTGGGGATCACCTGCACCTCGCGTTGCAGCGCGAAATGACTGAACGTATCGCTGCGCAGGCTCTCTGAGACGGCCGTCACGGCATCACTGCGTTCAATGCTGAAGGTGATAACCGGCTCGAAGCTCGGATCGCGGCCCACCAGGGTGATATCCGTTCCATGCAGCGTGGTCACGAAAGGCAGGCGTATTCCTTCAGCCTCAAGGATCTTCTGCGCCATCCA
>JAEZAU010000086.1 GCA_023430325.1 Bacteroidota bacterium
GACTCTCCTTTGGTTTGAACTTGTACTACATGGATTACAAAGATCAGCTGGTGCTTACCGGTGAACTGAACGATGTCGGTTATGCGCTGCGGATGAACGTGCCGGAGAGCTATCGAGCAGGCGTGGAACTCACGTGGGCCGCACGTATCGCGAAGTGTCTGACATGGCGCGGCAACACGACCTTGAGCCGCAATGTGGTGCGCAACTTCACCGAGTTCGTGGATGATTGGGATACCGGCGAACAGATCGCGATCGAATACAGCGAAACGCAATTGGCGTTCTCGCCTTCCATGATCGCAAGCAGCGAGTTGATCTATCGTTTCGTCGATAAGCCTGATCGCATGACCGGTGAGATCGCATTCATCAGCAAATACGTGGGCGAACAATTCCTGGACAATACGGAAAGCACCGATCGGATGCTCGATCCGTACATGTACCATGATGTGCGCGTGAATTTCTCTTTACTGAAGACAGGGCGGATGAGGTGCATCGACTTCAACCTGACCTTGAGGAATATTTTCAGTGAACTCTACGAGAGCAACGGTTGGGTGTACAGTTTTTATTACGAAGGTGTACGTAATGAGATGATCGGCCTGTACCCGCAGGCGCCATTCAATTTTTTGGGTGGAGTAACGGTCAGATTCTGAGCATGTTCGAGATCGGAGTAATTTGGCCGTACAACATCGATCCGCCATGCGCTTGATCACAGTTCTCTCTGCCTCTTCGATCCTTTGCTGCTCCATTCATGCGCAGGACACGTATGATGCATCATTCCTGGAGTACACAGGCCTGCGCTATATCTGCGATCAAGGTCTTACACCTGTGGTGAAGATCCAGAATGTCGGATCTTCCACGATGAACACTTGCGTGGTGGAGACCTGGAAAGGTGGCATCATGGTGAATTCGTTCAATTGGGAATTGGCTGTTCCGGCCGCACCGAATGAGGTAAGACAACCTGTTCTGCCTTCCATTCCCGATGCGGAGGCCAATGAGATCTATGAGTTCCGCATCATCAGTGTGAACGAACAACCGGACGAAGGTGCGAATGGCAATGTGCTGATCGTGGAATTGAATGATGAGCCTGCCGTGGCTCAGACAGACGAGGTCACAGTCGCTGTCATGCCGGGCATGTCACCTGGTATCTATACCTGGACCATCAAGAACGAGCTGGGCCAGAGCGTAGGGTCGGCGGGTCCGTTCGACAATTCGCTTCCACTGTATGAAACAGTGGTTCAACTTTCTCCCTTCAGCTGCTATGAGTTCACGGTATCCGGTGATAATGATCCAAGCGATCTGGCAGCGGGGATCTGGGTACTTTCTGCTGGTGAACCGATCATTGGCCTAACAAGTATGGAATATGATGGCTTTGCCAAGGGTCTTACCACTGATGGCAACATCGGTGTAATGGAGTGGTCAGAAGCCGTCGTCCAGGTGAGCTACGATGCCGCCAGCGGATCATACCTCGTTCGATCGAATGAGCCGATCACCAGCATTCAGATGAATGATATGTCCGGCCGCTTGGTAAAGCAGATCAATGGTGGCATGAACGAGATCCGGCTTACTCAGGGATCAGTACCGGCCGGTGTCTACGGTCTGTTCATCACCTTTTCCCGTGGGGGAAGCAGAATGTGCAAGGTCATCATGCCTTGAACGAATACGTTCCACGAAGAACATCTGCAGACTGCCCCTGCCTTTTACAGCGATGAAACCGCGTGGCGAGAACTGCAGCTCGGTACACGAGCTTACGATCGCATAAGTCGTTGCGCTGATGTTCACCCGCCCGGCCTGGCCTGTGCTTTCCATCCTTGCTGCCACATTCACCGTGTCTCCCCAGATGTCATAGGCGAATTTCCGGGAGCCCACTACACCGGCGATCACCGGACCTGTATGGATGCCGGCACGCATCGTGAAGGTTGTTCCCCCGATCATGGCCTTGGAACTTCGATGAGCTTCCATGAATTCCTGCATTTCGATCGCTGCCAGCACACATTGATGAGCCGCCTGCACAGTATCACCGTTCAGGCCGGCTGCCGCCATATAAGCATCACCGATCGTTTTGATCTTTTCCAGACCATGTGTCTCAGCGATCGCATCGAATGCCTTGAAACATTCGTTCAATTCCTGCACGAGCTCATCCGGTGTCATGGTCGCAGCCATTTCTGTGAACCCTTTGAAATCGGTGAACAGAACGGTGACCTGATGATGTTCGCGCGCACGCGCAGAACCTGACTCCTTCAGTTCTCTGGCAATATCTTTTGGCAATATGTTGTGCAGTAGATCATCGCTGCGATCGCGTTCTTTCTGGATGATGCTTCGCGATCTGCGTGTATAACGCAGCCGGCTCCACAGTGCGAGGGCCACAATGATGGAGATCAGCGATCCGTAGAGAAATAGATCGCGTCTCTGTTTTTCGTCCGCCAGTTCCGCTGCATGGTGTAGCTCACGTTCATGATCTGCACGCACCTGCCTCAGACTATCGGCGATCTGTTGTTCCTGGAAGGATCGCGTGAGCTCAAGGCGGGTCACCTCACGCGCATTGTTCAAACCAGCCATCGAATCCGAGGCAGCGAGAAAAGCCTTTTGGTGGAAGAACGCGTTCCGATGATCGCCCCTGGCTTCATAGGACCCCACGAGACATTCATTGCATTCCTTCTGTTGTTGCAATAAGCCGTTCTCCTTCGCCAGCGAGAGTCCTTTGGTGCAGGCATCGATCGCTTCTGGAATGCGGCCGGCTTGAAGCAGGATCCGTCCCCGGAAATAATATGTCCGTACCAGAGACCTTTGGTTCCCGATCTCCGCGAGCAAGGTCTCCGCTTCGGTGAGTTCATTCAGGGCTTTATCGATCTCCCCCAGGGTACCATGGATCCGGCCCAGATTATTCAAGACCATACCCAACTCGAGCTTGCGGCCCATGGATCGGTACAAGGTCATGCTCTGTGCGAGTTCATCTTGTGCCAGGCGCATCTCACCGATCTGTTCATGTGCCACACCCATGTTCATCAATGTGGCAGCACGGCCTTTTGTATCGTTCAATGATGTATAGATGGAGTCGCTCGTCCTGTAATGCATCAATGCTTTCTGCGGATCGGCAAGTTCCATGTGGATGTTGCCGATATTGCTGTGCGTACCCGCAAGACCTGATGCATTGTTCAATTCCTGATCTATCCGGAGGCTGCGTTGCAGATGTTCCAGAGCCTGCGGCAGATCGCCGAGGTTCTTGAAAACATTGCTCATGTTGCTCAACGTGTTCGATTCGCGCTGTCGGTCCTTGAGTTGCCGGGCGGTACGAAGACTTTGCTGTAGATGGCCGAGCGCCTCGGGCAGCTGGCTCTTCATACTGTTGGCAACTGCCAATGTCGTGTGTGCATCATATCGGGCAGCAGGCAATGAACGCGAGGTGGCGAATCGCAGCAGTTCATTGCCAAGTGACATACCGCTATCCGGCTGTTCAAAGACCAATTTCCACGCCAGTGTGTGCAGTGCTTTGGCCCTTACACTATCCGGGTAGGAGATGGTATTATAGGCACGCCAGAGGCTGTCGGCCTGCGCGTGACCGATCAGCGCAGTGAAGCATAGCAGTGCAACGCCGGTCCACCGTCCGATCATCCAACGAATGTAGCTCGTCAGCCTACCCATGGACAGCCGCACTCATCTCGAAGATGAGCTCCGGATCGTGCTCAAAAGCGGTCCCTACCACGATCACATCAGCACCGGCATGGCACAGCTCAGCCGCGATCGAAGCATCCTTGATGCCTCCGCCGATAATGATGGGCAGATCCACCGTCTTGCGCACCGTCGAGATCATTTCGTTCGAGACCGATCGCTGAGCCCCGCTGCCGGTATCCATGTAAATGGTGCGCAGACCAAGTAATTGACCTGCCAGCGCGGTCGCGGCAGCGATCCCAGGTTTATCATGGGGGATCGGGACCGTCTGGCTGATGTAGCTGACGGTGGTGCCGCGGCCGCCATCGATCAGCATGTAGCCTGTCGGGATCGCTTCAATGCCATATGCCCTTATGGTGGGTGCTGCGGTGACCTGGTGGCCGATCAACAGTTCGGGATTACGGCCGCTGATAAGGCTGAGAAAAAGAACTGCATCGGCATGGCCGCTCAACTGGGCCGGACTTCCCGGAAAGAGGACCACGGGCCGGTCGGAGAGCGTCTTTACAAGGTGAACGCATCGATCGAAAAGGGTAGTGGTGAGCAGGCTTCCGCCGACAAAGATCAGATCGGCCTTTGCCATGCAGGCGTTCTGCACGGTGCGCGCAAGACGTTCCTCATCGGTGCCGAAGTCCGGATCGATGAGCACCGCCAGCATCTTTCTGCCGGAGCGCCGCGCTTCTTCGATCCGATCGATGACCTTCATGCCTGCGAACTTACACCTCTCTCATTCAATGGACGCTGTATCTTGCTTTCAGTTGCCGCCCATCGAACTTCGGATCGCCCCCACCGTGCGCTCAGTGGCGCCGGAATTCCATTCCACATAGGCAGCTGCGGCTTGAGAAGCCCCTAGCCTGAAAGTTCGATTGGTCATCAACTTTTCCAATATCGATCGAAGCGCGTTACGGTCCTTCACTTCGAAACCGGCACCCGCATCGATCAATGCCTTCGCTTCGGTGAACTTGCCGTGTTTCGGACCGAAGATCACCGGCAGTCCCCAGGCAGCAGGTTCCAACAGATTATGGATGCCATCACTAAAACCTCCACCGATATAAGCAACATCACCATAACGATATGCGCGGGAAAGCTGGCCGATCGAATCGATCAACAAGGTCCTTGATCCGTCTTCGAGCTTGCTCAGGCTCCAGCGGCTTATCGGTGGTGGAAGTTTCCCGGCAAGCGCTTCGATCCGTTCTTCCCCGAGTTCATGTGGAGCTATCACCAATGCAGGCAATTCCTTCAGTTCCTTCAACGCTGGAAAAAGGAGGTCCTCATCGGCCTTCCAGGTGCTTCCGCAGACCAGCACCGGGCCGTCCATCCGCTCACGAAATCCACGCAGCAACGGCAATTCCTCGTTCCGGTCCACAATGGCCCGCACTCTATCGGAACGCGTATCACCGGCGACATCCACATTGTCCATGCCTATTCCACGAAGTAATTCCGCCGATCTTTCATCCTGCACCAACAGGCGATCGAAACAGCGCAGCATGTGCCGGTGCATGCCGCCATACCACTTGAAGAACGGCTGCTCGGGCCGGAATACCGCGCTGATCAGGAACGTCGGGATATTGCGCCGTTTCAACCGGTCGAGGTGATAGAACCAGAATTCATATTTCACGAAGATCGCGGCCGATGGCTTCACCAGATCGATGAAACGATCCGCGTTGGCCGCCGCATCGAACGGGAGATAATCGATGTGATCGGCGACGTTGGTACCCTTGAAAAGCTCATGCCCGCTCGGACTGAAGAAAGTGAGCAGGAACTTCTTCTCCGGAAGCCTTGCCTGTAATGACTCGAGCACCGGCCTTCCCTGTTCGAATTCACCCACGCTTGAACAATGCATCCAGATGCAGCCCTCAAGCTCCATGGATCTCTCCTTCAGCCGCTTCCACAGTCCTTTGCGGCCTTCTATCGCCCGCCTGGCCTTTGCGTTGAAGGGTGAAGCCCCCAGGATCCCTGAATGATAGAGTCCTGTGGTGATGTCGTAGAGCAGCGGCATTGCTCAATAATGGAAACGATCATCCATCCGCTTATAGATCGGGATGGTCCATCCGGCGCGGAATCCGGTGAGCATATCGATGCGCCCATCGGTCTCTGCGGACCTGCTGTCGAAGTTGTATGCCCGAAGCGGTTCGGTAAAACCCAGCATCATCTCAAATCCCAGTACGAAATTGATGCGGCGGTTGTTGCTCAGGTTCTGGTAACCGACAAAGAAAAGTCCCGCAGGTCCTGCTGCCAGACGGTCATATCCTTCGAGATATTCGCCTTCGAGCTGGGGCACTTCGTTCTTCTGGGTCTGTATGCGGATCTTATGGCGCATGTAGCCCGCCCCGAGTTTCAGGAGTATCCCTGAATTCGGATTCGGACCCGCCACGGCGATCAGTTTACCGCCCACGGCCATCACCGTATAGCCACGTTCAAAGAGCTGTACATCGGCCATCTGGCCTTCAACATCCACGATCTGCCCTTGCGAATTGATCACCCCGCGCAGCAGACCGGGCTCGTTCACATTATTCCCGAAAAGGAAGCCGCCCTCGAGGCCGTACAGATAGTTGCTTTTCGTTTTCCGCAATACGCTCACCCCGACATTATGATTGGTACCGAAGCGGGTGGAAAGGTCCCCGCTCGGCAGCTGGTAGGCATAATTCGCCGTGGTAAGTATCATGGCCACGGATGTATCACGGAAGCTCATCTGTGCTTGCACATTGAGGCCGCAGCAGAAGAGAAGGAGGAGAAAAGCCGGTCGCACGGCGCGAATTTACCGGGTGGGATCATTGATCGATGGACCGATCCTCGTTTTCCACATGTGGCGCGGCGCGAGGGTGATGGGTTAACTTCGCGCCGCTGAATTACCGAGCATGAGCACGGCACCGCCGAAAATGAGGCCGATCCAGATGGTGGATCTGGCCGCCCAATACACAAAGATCAAGGCTGAGGTGGATCGCTCGGTGTTGGATGTGATCTCCAGTACCGCCTTCATCAACGGGCCCGAGGTGAAGAAGTTCGAAAGTGAGCTCGCGCAGTACCTCGGGGTGAAGCATGTGATCGCCTGTGCCAACGGCACCGATGCGCTGCAGATCGCGATGATGGCGCTGGACCTGCGACCCGGCGATGAAGTGATCACACCTTCGTTCACGTTCGTGGCAACGGTGGAAGTGGTCGCCCTGCTCGGGTTCAAGCCCGTTTTCGCAGAGGTCGATCGAGCCACGTTCAACATCGATCCGGCGGATATCGAGAGGAAGATCACGCCACGAACGAAGGCGATCGTTCCGGTGCATCTTTTCGGACAAAGCGCCGATATGGATGCGATCATGCAACTGGCGAAAAAGCACGGTCTTTACGTGATCGAGGACAATTGCCAGGCGATCGGTAGCGATCACCGATCGAAGGATGGATCGGTGAGGAAGACCGGAACGATCGGGCAGATCGGCGTCACCAGCTTCTTCCCGAGCAAGAACCTGGGCTGCTACGGCGATGGTGGTGCGATCTTCACCAACGATGATGCGATCGCGAAGCGTTTGCGGCAGATCTGCAACCACGGCAGCGAAGTGCGCTACTATCATGATGTGGTGGGCGTGAACAGCCGGCTGGACAGCATCCAGGCGGCGATCCTGCGCGTGAAACTGCCGCACCTGGACGAGTACAATGAAGTACGGGAGAAGGCCGCTTCCTTCTACGATCAGGCATTTGCGGAGCTCGAACATGTTTCGATCCCGGCGCGCAGCAGCTTCAGTTCACATGTGTTCCATCAATACACGTTGCGCATCTCCGGCGGACATCGCGATGGATTAAGGAAACATTTGGAGGAAAATGGCGTACCAGCCATGATCTATTATCCGGTGCCATTGCATTTGCAGAAAGCATACGAAGGTTACGGCATCCGCAAAGGCGATCTGCCGGTGA
>JAEZAU010000080.1 GCA_023430325.1 Bacteroidota bacterium
AGTCCCTTTTCAAGCAGAGTATCCTCACGCTCTTCATCGGCTCAGCGCTCTTTGTCACCATCACGCTCTACTTCTTCATCAACCGGATAGAAGCGTATTCGCAACGTGCCGCGATCGAATTCTATGAAAGCCTGCAAGGGGAGAAGGCTTACGCGCTCACAAAGAATTTCAAGAGCTACGCGCACCTTTTCTACACGCGCAAGCCGCCGGTGACCGATCTGCGTTCACATGATCAGGAATGGTTGCTTGAAGGGGAGGTCGATCGTCCGGTCTACGTGGTGAGCAAGGTCACAGCGGAAGAAGAGGTGCTTGCGATCGGAACGCTTGAAGAGATCTACCAGAAGAACGGGTTCATCTTCTGGCAGCGGATCGGATCGGAACCTTCGCTGAAGACCGAAGTTTCTCCTGAATGACCGATCGAAGTAGCATTCGGCTCCATGCGCACTTATCTTGGTGCCACATAATCATAAACATAGACGGACCATGGCAGTTGAAGCGTACTGTGTAAAATGCAAGGCCAAGCGTGATATGAAGGATGCGAAGGAGGTGGAAATGGCCAATGGCCGCAAGGCGATGAAAGGCAGTTGCCCGGTCTGCGGCACGGGCATGTTCAAGATCCTGGGCAAGGCCTGATCGCGGTCGGTGGACAGCTCCACCGATCATGGGTCCGTTGTTCGTTATCGGTGAAGTTGCCGGTGGCAAAGGCTCTTGCGTGGGTTACCTTCGCGATCCCATGCGCTCATTGCTTCCGCTGATGGATCGTGCGATAGCGGCTGCTTTTGCGGCAGGTGCTGAGATCAATGCCGTGCATCGATCGCAACTGGGTGTGCAATACAAATCCGATGCATCACCGGTGACAGTGGCCGATCTGCGGGCGCACCATATCATCGCCCAGGTGCTCGGGAACGATCATCCCTTGCTGAGCGAAGAAGGTGCGGCATTGCCTTACAACGATCGCAGGGCTTGGGACATCTACTGGCTCGTGGATCCCTTGGATGGAACCAAGGAGTTCATCAAAGGCAATGGTGAATTCTCAGTGAACATCGCGCTCATGCGGAACGATGGTGATCATGCACTACCGATCGCCGGTGTGCTCTATTCACCGGTGAAGGACCTGCTCTATTTCGCCTGGAAGAACGGCGGTGCCTATAAACAGGAGAACGCTGCAACCGTAACGGGTGTGCCAACGTATGAACGGGCCTCCATGTCCATGCGCCTGCCCGTACAGACCGCCCGAGAAGCGTATACCATCGTCGCCAGCCGATCGCACCTTTCCCGGCAGACGATCGATTTCATCAAGGATGCTGAGCGAAAGCATGGCGAGGTGAGGACCATGAACATGGGCAGCGCCCTGAAGATCTGTCTGGTGGCCGAAGGTTCGGCGGATGTGTATCCGCGCTTCGGACCTACCATGGAATGGGATACCGCTGCGGGTCATGCGATCTGCCTGGAGGCCGGTTGTGAACTTATCGACGCGACCACTGGAAAGAGTTTGCCATACAACAAAAAAGACCTGATGAACACCCCGTTCATCGTTCAACGATCAAAATGAGCAGCAAGAAGAAGAGCCTGAAGACCACAAAGGCCGGTGCGAAGAACGCCATCAAGGCCATGGAATTGATGCCGGCTTCCGAGAACGGGCATTCCAAAAAGCGGAAGGTCGCACTCATTACCGGGGTTACCGGCCAGGACGGTGCCTACCTGAGCGAATTCCTGCTGAACAAAGGGTATGAAGTGCATGGCGTGAAACGCCGGAGCTCCCTTTTCAATACCGATCGGATAGACCACCTGTACCATGACATGCATGAGAAAGGTCGCCCGTTCTTCCTGCATTATGGCGATCTCACCGATAGTGTCAACTGCCTCCGTCTGGTGAAGGAGATACAACCGGATGAGATCTATAACCTGGCCGCGATGAGCCACGTTGCCGTAAGCTTCGAAATGCCGGAATATACCGCGAATGCGGATGGTATCGGAACATTGCGTTTCCTGGAGGCCATCAGGATCCTGGGGCTTGAGAATAAAACGAAATTCTACCAGGCCAGCACCAGCGAACTCTACGGCGGTGTGCTGCCACACGCGCAGAACGAGGAGACACCATTCTATCCCAAAAGCCCGTACGGCGTAGCGAAACTTTACGGTTTCTGGATCACCAAGAACTACCGCGAGAGCTACGGCATCTTCGCATGCAACGGCATTCTATTCAACCATGAAAGTCCACTGCGCGGTGAAACGTTCGTAACACGAAAGATCACGCGTGCCGTTGCCAAGATCAAGCTTGGTCTGCAGGAGGCCTTGTACCTCGGGAACCTTGATGCAAAGCGTGACTGGGGACATGCGAAGGATTATGTGGAAGGCATGTGGTTGATGCTGCAGGCAAAGAAGCCTGATGATTTTGTTCTCGCAACCGGCAAGACCTACACCGTACGCCATTTCATCGAACTGGCCTTCGGCGAAGTAGGCATCAAACTGGATTGGAAGGGAAAAGGAGCCAAGGAAAAAGGTATCGATCGCAAGACCGGCAAAGTGCTGGTGGCCATCGATCCACGCTACTTCCGCCCGGCGGAAGTGGATCACCTGGAGGGCGACCCGAGCAAGGCCAAACGTGTTCTAGGCTGGAAACACAAGTACGATCTGAAGGCGTTGGTGAAGGAAATGGTGGCCAGCGATCTGGAATTGTTCAAGCGAGATGTTTATCTGAAGAAAGGAGGCCACGCCATCCTGCACGAGCAGGAGTAGATATAAGTTGAATGCTGGATGTTGGAGGTTGAACCTCCGGCCTCCAGCCTCCAACCTCCAACCTCCAACAATGAAGGAACCAGCCTAATGAAACAGTCAGACAAGATCTACGTCGCAGGTCACCGCGGAATGGTGGGCAGTGCGATCGTTCGGAAGCTCCAGAAGGAGGGATTCAACAATATCGTTACGCGTACCAGCAAGGATCTCGATCTGAAGGAACAGCAGGCCGTTCGCGATCTCTTCAAGAGCGAGAAGCCCGATGTTGTCGTGCTCGCAGCGGCCAAAGTGGGTGGTATACACGCGAACAACGTGTACCGCGCACAGTTCCTGTACGAGAACCTGATGATCCAGAACAACGTGATCCACAGTGCGCACGAGAACGATGTGCAGAAGCTGTTGTTCCTCGGATCTTCATGCATCTACCCGAAGCTCGCGCCGCAACCGCTGAAGGAGGAAAGCCTGCTCACCGGATTGCTGGAGCAGACCAACGAACCTTACGCGATCGCCAAGATCGCCGGCATCAAAATGGCCGAGAGCTATCGCAGGCAGTACGGGCGCAACTACATCAGCGCCATGCCCACGAACCTTTACGGGCCTAACGACAATTACGATCTGAACAACAGTCACGTGCTTCCCGCGCTGATCCGCAAATTCCATACGGCGAAGGTCACCGGCGCGGATCATGTGGAAGTGTGGGGCACCGGATCGCCCAAGCGTGAATTCCTGCATGTTGATGATCTGGCCGATGCGTGTTTCTTCCTGCTGCAGAACTATAACGAAGAACTATTCGTGAACATCGGCACCGGCGTGGATCTTTCGATCAAGGAACTGGCCGAAATGATCAAGGAGATCGTCGGATTCCAGGGAGAATTGCGCTGGAACACCGAGAAACCCGATGGCACGCCACGCAAACTGATGGATGTTTCCCGCCTGCACAACATGGGCTGGAAACATCGGATCGGCCTGCGCGAAGGCATCACCAGCGTGTACGCCGAATTCGCGAAGAGCGAGTTGGCGGCGGTGTAGCTGTCCCCGTATCGGAGATAAGGGACATAAAGTGATACAGCGATAAAGTGAGCTGCGTCCGATCCGTCGGGCGCTTTATCACTTTTTCACCCGTCTCACTTTATCACTTCTTCGGGCGCATTCCTGTCAGGGCGTGTCTTCGGTTGCAAGTCCTCGCTGCGCTGCGGGCTTTCCACCTGCGCCACTTACGCTGTTCCTGTCATTCCGGCCCACGAGTGGGATCGCGTTACTGCAATTGCGCGATTCCGGGTCAAAGCCCGGAATGACAGATCAGAAGAAGATCACCTGGCATTGCGAAGCGCGTGAAGGATAGGAGCGGCACCCCGCACGACCGCAGGAAGAAGGAGTATAGCGGATAGCCTGACCCGCAGGGGCACGCCCTGAATACAGTTGTCAGAAAGTAGTTGTCAGTTGTAAGGAACTCCGCCGAGCGAGTGCATTGCGCGATCTTGTAAAGTACCGCCTCTGACAACTGATAACGGGCAACTGACAACTGCCTTCACATTACCTTTCGGCCAACCGCCCGTCATGCCACGCCTGCGTTACCTGTTGCTGATGATGATCGCGATCTACGCGATCGGTGTGCGTGCGCAACAGAACAACGTTCCGTTCAGCCGTGATGTGTACGTGGACGTTGAGCGTACTGCGGCAAAGCGCAACAGCCGCATGCATACCGGCCTGAAGCCAGTGCTTGAAAGCCGCGTTGACCTGAGCGATGTGAAGGGCTACAGGATCGACTCGCTCAGGCACTATTACTGGCAGACCGAGAAGCTTTACCGCGATCATCTGCTGCATGTGAAAGGCGATGATTACTGGCTGGCCGCTGATGTATTGCTGCATTTTGAGGTAGGGCAGGACTTTGGCGATCAGACATTGTACAGCGATACGGTGAAGTATTACCATAACATGCGCGGTTTCCGGGTGAAGGGTGATCTGGGTCCGAAGTTCTCTTTCGAGACGATGTTCATGGAGAACCAGGCCGTGGTGCCGCAATACCAGTTCCGAATGGCATCAACGGCCGGTGTGGTATCGGCTGCCGGCCGATCGAAGATCGATTCATGGAAGAAGCTCGATTACGGCTGGTCGCAAGGCAACATCAGCTTTACGCCGGCCGAGTGGGTGAACATACAGTTCGGGCACGGGCGCCATTTCGTTGGCCACGGCTACCGATCGATGCTGCTGAGCGATCATGCGCCATCAGCACCGTACCTGAAGGCGAGCTTCATCTCACGCAGCAAGTTGTTCCAATACACCACATGGCACACGAAACTTCAACATGCCCTCATACAGGAGGATAGGCTGCCCACCGGAACGAGCGGTGAAACGTTGTTCTACTGGAAGCGCGCACGCTTCAACCACTTGAGCATTTCGATCGGCAGTTTCGACCTGGGTCTTTTTGAGAGCACGATCTTTCGCAACATTGATTCGACCGGCGTGCGGGACTTCGATCCGTTGGAATTGAATCCGGTGATCGGCCTGGGTTCCATCATCAGTTCTCAAGAAGGAGACCATGGGACCACACAGGGCGTGGATCTGAAGATCAGGATCCTGGACAAAGTCTTCGTGTATGGCCAGGTCGTGATCAGCGATCTGGAGATCGATCGGTTCGGCTACCAGGGTGGGTTGAGGATCTTCGACATTTTGCGGCGCGACATCGATCTGCAGGTGGAATACAACACTGCTTTACCTAACGTGTATGAGGCCTACAACCTGAAGCAATCGCATTTCCATTCAGGGCTTCCATTGGCGCATCCCTGGGGCAACGACTTCACCGAGTTGGTCGGCATTCTCGATATCGGTTACAAGCGTTGGCGATTGCAGAACAAGGTGTCGCATGGAAGCATGAAACTTGATCCAGATCAGTTACCGTATGTAGGCCTCGGCATGTTCATCGATACATATCATGGCATACAACGCCAGTTGACACATTGGGACAGCAATGTATCATACCTCTTCAACCCGAAGATCGATCTGCGTGCGCAGATCGGTTTCATGCGCCGCGATCTGATCGGTGCACCGGATGGGTTGCAGAGCAGCTACGCGTACATCGCCCTGCGCACTGGACTTTTCAACCGGTATAATGATCTTTGACCGCCGCACCGCTTGAAAGAACACGGATACATCCTGCTGCTGGGCTTCTTCACCTCATTCCTGGTGGTGCTGTTCACCATGCCGTCGCTGATAAAGGTGGCGCGCATGAAGCATCTGGTGGATGAACCGAAGGAAGAGCGGAAACTGCATGAACGCAGCGTTCCCACCATCGGTGGCATCATCATCTTCGCAGCGATCATTTTCTCCTACGCGCTCTGGTTCCCGCAGGCTTCCATGATCGGTCTTGGCCACGTGGATTTCGAGGCCATGTACAAGGCGATGGGCGCGGCCTACAAGGATTTCAAGTTCGTGATAGCGGCCATGGTGCTGCTTTTCTTCATCGGGGTGAAGGACGATATCATCGGTGTTTCACCGGTGAAAAAGCTTGTGGGCCTTGCGTTCGTAGGCTACATCATCGTGGTGATGGCGAAGATCAGGATCACCGATTTCCATGGCGTTTTCGGCATTTACGAACTGCCGGAATCCTTCAGCATCGCATTCTCTTTCCTGGTGTACGTGTCGCTGGTGAACGGATTCAACCTGATCGACGGAGTGGACGGCCTGGCGGGCGGCATCGGTTTCATCAGTGCGATCGCGTATGGAATGTGGTTGCTCATGGCCGGTGACGTGGCACTGGCCCTGCTCGCGTTCGTGCTCGCCGGCGCCTTGGGCGGTTTCCTGGTCTTCAACTTCCATCCCGCGCGCATCTTCATGGGCGATAGCGGATCGCTCACCATCGGCGCCATCATCGCGGTGCTCGCCATGCGCATCGTGGATCATGACACCAGCCGAATGCCCGAGCGTATGCGCATGATCCCTACCGTTGTGTTCGCCATGGCGGCCGTCGCTTATCCGTTGATCGATACGTTGCGCGTCTTCATCTATCGCATGGCGCGCGGCACATCGCCCTTCCTGGCCGATCGCAACCACATCCATCACCGGTTGATGCGGATCGGTCTAGGGCATCGCGGTACGGTGGCCGTTCTGTATCTCTATGCAGTACTTGTGATCGCGCTGAGCCTGATCACCCGCAAGTGGCATCCGAACATCGGCATCATGGTGCTGGGCACCACGGCCTTCGTGATGGCGATGTTGCCATTCTTTTTCCCGAAGCGGAAGGAAGCATGAGCAGGTGGAAAGTCTCAAGCTTCAAGCTTGGATCGATAAGCTTCAAGATCCTCCTGCTATCGGGATCATTCCACGTGACGTCCGTCCTTGCCCAGAACGGATGGCTTCCGCCGAGCCGGGAAATGGAACGGCCGTTCGCTCTTCGCACGATGGATCCTTCGATCGATATGCATACGGCGATACGGCCATGGCGCTTGAAGGATCTGCGTTCAATTCCGGCCGATACATCGATCGCATCGGTGCTCCCGCTGCTCGATCGGTGGGCGGATACTTCCCGTACTTTCCGCTGGGGGCCGTTGATCGATGCAAGTGGCGGCTTCGATGCCGATCAGGAACTTGCATTCTACAGAGCGGGAGCCGGGGCCTGGATGGATGCAGATGCCGGATCGAAATGGAATTTTCATCTTGATGGGCAGGTGTGGTCGGAACAATTTCCGGGATACTTGGACCATTACGCGTTCGCCACCCAGGTGACTCCCGGTGAAGGCTATGCTTTCGGGAATTGGGGAGGCGATCGGATGCACTACGATTGGAACGGCCACATCAGTTGGGATCCCGGCAAGTTCTTCAACCTTACGCTGGGCCGCGGAAAGAATTCGTTCGGGGAAGGACATAGATCGCTCTTCCTTTCCACTGAAGCACAGGGCTATCCTTATCTGCGTATCACCACATCGGTCTGGAAGGTGAAGTATGTGAACCTTTTCAGCATGATGAACGATCTGCGCAACATCAACGATGATCCATTGAATGCGCGGAAGAAGTATTCGGCCATGCATTATCTCTCCTGGAACGCCACACGGCGGATCAACGTGGCCATCTTCGAGGCGATCGTCTTCGATCCGGGGAATGATGCCTATCCGCGTGGCTTTGATATCAACTACCTGAACCCGATCATCTTCTATCGTCCGGTGGAATTCAACCAGGGATCGCCGGACAATGCCCTGCTGGGAGCATCCATCAATGTGAAGGCCGGAAGGTCGAACCTGATCTATTCCCAATTCATGCTGGATGAGTTCCTCTGGTTCCATGTACGCAATGGCACGGGCTGGTACGGGAACAAGCAGGCGTTGCAACTCGGCGTCATCGCGCGCAATGCCTTCAAGGTGGACGGCCTTTCGCTGCGCGGAGAATGGAACTACATCCGTCCGTTCATGTATTCACATGTGAACAATGTGCAGAACTACGCGCATTTCGGGCAGCCCCTCGCTCATCCTTATGGTTCCAACGTAAGCGAGGTCATCGCGCATGCCGATCTGGAACGCGGGCGTTTCCTGTACAGCGTTCGCGGAAGCATGGCATGGATGGGGACCGACAGTGTGGACAGCTATGGTAATAACATATTCAGATCGGAGGGGGAACGGCCAAGAACGCCCGACAATGTTCCTGTAAGTGTCGGATTCTACCACGGTCATTGGCATCCGGTATCCCTGCTCCATGTGGAGCTTCGCGCTGGTTATCTGCTGGATCGTAGTACGGCGACCCGCCTCGAGGTCTCCTATCTCTTCAGGTCCAAGGATGATGTGTTCCTGCCGGCCACCGATCATATCTTCAGGTTCGGCATCAGCACCAATTTCAGGGATCGCCACCTGGAACAGGACGCCCGATATTTTCTTCGTTGAACCGATCGGCGATCGCTACTTTTGCCGCGCCTTGAGCCGTTCGACTGCATATGCTGCGGCACTTTCGCCTGTAGCCCGCCTGCGTGAATACGCGGTATTGTTCAAGCTCCGTCTGGCCTCCCTGGTGGTGGTCAGCGCCGTGTTCGGCTATCTGCTCGGCGTTCCCGAAGGTTCATTCTCCTGGCTTTCACTGATCCTGTTGACACTTGGCGGCACCCTGCTCACCGGTTCTTCCAATGCGCTCAATCAGGTATTGGAGATCCGGGAAGATGGTTTGATGTCGCGCACGGCGGACCGTCCGCTGGTGAAGAATTCGATCGGCCATGCTGAGGCCGTTACAGTGGCGTTCGCTGCAGGCGCATTGGGCACGTTCCTGCTCTGGTCACGCTTCGGCCCGCTGACCGGCCTGCTTGGTTTTCTATCACTGTTCATGTATGTGGCCTTGTACACACCCATGAAGAAACATTCTCCGTGGGCGGTGTTCGTCGGGGCTTTTCCCGGCGCTTTCCCCCCGATGCTGGGCTATGTGGCTGCCACGGGGACCTTCGGTCTGGCGCCGGGCCTGGTGTTCGCCACACAGTTCGTATGGCAGTTCCCGCATTTTTGGGCCATTGCCTGGGTGTTGCACGATGATTACAGCAAGGCCGGCTATTTCCTTCTGCCCAGCCGCAATGGCCGCGATAGAAGCAGTGCTTTCCTGATCTTCCTCTATACGCTCTTCGTGATCCCTGTGGGGATGCTTCCCTGGGTATTCGGCCTTACCGGCCCCATCTCCATGGTAGTGGCCGTAGTGGCCGGTACAATGATGCTGATCCCTGCGTGGAAGCTGCTTTTCACCCATGACAAGGCTGAAGCAAGGCGGCTGATGTTCGCGAGCTTCATCTATCTGCCGGTGGTACAACTGGCCTACGTGCTCGATCGGATATGACCGCGGAGACCTTCACACCTGAGGAGCAACGGGGAAGAGCCATCCGCACCCGAAAGATGCTGACCTGGTTCATCATCTTCGCCATCGTCATGTTCTTTGCGGGGCTTACCAGCGCATTCGTGGTGAGCATGAGCGGAGGTTATTGGGTGCGGGTGGATATGCCTCAGGCGTTCCATTTCAGTACAGGGGCGATCGTGTTGAGCAGCCTTTTTGCACAATGGTCCCTCTCCAGCGCGCGTAATGGGAAGAGAAGCTTGATCGGGCCGTTGCTGGTGGTGAGCCTGCTGTTGGGCATCGTTTTCACCTGGTCACAGTTCAGAGGCTGGTCGCAATTGGTGGAACGCGGACAGTATGTGGTAGGAAAGGTGACGGAAATAAAAGGAGAATACGGCACCGACTACACCATCACCCGGAATGATGAGACCCTGGTGCTCGAGAACGGGAAATTCTATATGCCATCAGATGAAAGGCGCATAAAGCCGCTCAACGCCGACCTGGAAGAGTATAAGAACACGGCGAGTTCATACATCTATGCGCTTACCGCCGCCCATTTGTTCCATGTGGCGTTCGGGCTGTTGAGCCTGGTGGTGATGATCATCATGGCCTTTCTTGGTAGATATCATCAGGATATGCACGTCGGCCTCTGGTCGGGCGTGATCTACTGGCACTTTCTAGGCGCACTGTGGATCTACCTTTTGCTGTTCTTGACCTTTGTTCACTAACATTGCCACCGCAAAGACCGATCATGTCCGGAGAAGCAAGCAAAGCACTTAGCGTGGATGTCCTCTGGGGTGGAGGCCGATCCCCCTTCAGCATCAGTTACGGGAAGATGATGATGTGGTTCTTCCTGGTGTCCGATGCGCTCACGTTCTCAGGGCTATTGGTGGCCTACGGTTTTGTGCGTCATTCCACCACCGAGGCCTGGCCGATCGGTGAGGAGGTGTTCCGTGCTCTGCCCGGCCTCACCGGTAGTTATCCGTTGATCTATGTGGCCTTGATGACGGCCATCCTCATTTTCAGCTCGGTTACCATGGTGCTTGCTGTTGAAGCTGGTCACCGCATGGATAAAAGAGGTGTGATCAAGTGGTTGTTCCTCACCGTTATCGGTGGTGCCTTCTTCGTTGGATCACAAGCATGGGAGTGGAGCCACTTCATTCACGGGAGCGGTGGTTACATACACACTTCTGATGGCGCGAAATACTGGGTGCAGAACGATGCGCACGATACGCATACGCCCAATGAGCACGAGAGCTTCCGCCTGTTGCCGGCGAAGACCGGCCATTACCTAATCGAAGATGGCGATCCGATAACCGGTGCACAGGCACAGGAGCTTTGGAAAGATCGTGTGGCCTATGTGGATGGTGCCAACATGACACGCAATGAATACGGCCCGCCACAGTACGCCAACTTCTTCTTCTTCATCACCGGTTTCCATGGCTTCCACGTGTTCAGCGGGGTGGTCATAAACTTCATCGTTCTGCTCATGGTGGTCAAAGGAGTATTCCACCGCCGCGGCCATTATGAGATGGTGGAGAAGGCCGGCCTGTACTGGCACTTCGTAGACCTGGTGTGGGTGTTCGTGTTCACCTTCTTTTACCTTATCTGAGCATGGAGCGGGACGATATCATCGAATACAGCCTTGATGCACATCACAGCGAAGAGGCCGGCCGTGAGATACGCCGCAAGATCTGGCGCGTAACAGGCCTGCTGGCCGTGGTAACGGCGATAGAAGTGGTGGTTGGCGCTTATTGGAAGAACTGGTTCCCTTTACAGGAACAACAGGACGCATACTGGGATTACATCAAATGGATGTTCATCGTGCTCACCCTGGTGAAGGCCACCTACATCGTGATGACCTTCATGCACCTTGGTGATGAGAGGCGCAACATCAGGGCGATGATCCTTTTGCCTTACGGATTGTTCATCCTCTATCTGGTGTGGATCGCCATCTGGGAGAGCAACTACATCCACTGGATCTGGAAGACCTTCGAATAAGCCATGCAGCATAGACCATCCAGCCGGAAGATGAAATGGGCCGTGCTGGGGGGGATAGCCGTCTTCATTCTCGCCCTCTTCCTTTTCTTTTCGCCCATGCTGGGCCTGGTGAAGCATTCCTTCAACTTTCTGCCTTATTACGGCCATAAGGAGGTCGACTACGTGGAAAGGGACGGCAGGTTGGTCGCCGACACCATCTATGCGAAACTTCCCCCATTCAGCTTCATCGATCGCTATGGAAGACCGTTCACCAATGAGCATGTGAAGGGCAAGATCATTGTTGCCGACTTTTTCTTCACGCGCTGCACCACCATCTGCCCAAAGATGAGCATCCAGATGCAGCAGCTTCAATTGAAACTGGATGATCCCGCTTTTGATGATGTGGTCTTCCTAAGCCATACCGTGGATCCAGAACACGACACCCCCGAAGTGCTCGATGCCTATGCGCGAAAGCTTCAGGCCGATACAAGCCGCTGGAAATTCCTCACCGGCAATAAGGAGGACATCTATCTGCTGGGTGCCGAAGGCTATTACCTCGCCACGCGTGAAGATGTGATGGATCCTGATGGTTTCCTGCACTCTGAGAAGTTCGTGCTGGTGGACAAACAAGGCCATATCCGCGGCTACTACGATGGCACCACCTGGGATGGCATGAATGCGATCGCAGCCGATATCAAGATGCTCTTGAAGGAGGAAAAGATCAGGAACGCCGAAGGTGGCGATCGCACGAGAATTTGATGGAAAGGCTGACCGAACAAAGTGCACGGCCGTGGATCATCGGCTTGAGCATCTTCCTGCTTTCGGTGGTCGCCTTCCTGTATCTCGGTCCCAACCTTTTCCAGCTCGATCTGCATCGCAGCACACTGCCCACCATCAATGCGTGGGTCAACGGAAGCACATCGATCGTTCTGATCTCCGCATGGATCGCGATCATCAACCGTAGGATCCAACTGCACCGCAAACTCATGTGGATCGCCGTGGGCATGAGCGCGCTCTTTCTCATCCTCTATGTCACACAGCATAGCAGCTTTCCTCCAGCATCGTATGGGGGAGATCAGAAAGGTCTCTATCTCTTCATCCTGCTTACGCACATCGTACTGGCCGCCGCTATTGTCCCGCTCGTATTGATCACCCTTTCGCGCGCATTAGCCATGAAGTTCGATCGGCATCGCAGGATAGCGAAATGGACCATGCCCATCTGGCTGTACGTGAGCATTTCCGGGGTGCTGGTCTATCTGATGATCTCCCCGTATTACTGATCGTATCTTTGCTTCGTGGATCGCCGAATGCTCCTTCTCTTCACTTTGCTTGTCATCGCACTGATGCCCGCCGATCTGTTCGCGCAGGGTTGTGCCATGTGCAAGGCCGTGGCCGAAGGTGACCA
>JAEZAU010000119.1 GCA_023430325.1 Bacteroidota bacterium
TTGAACGGTGTGAAGATCCCCGCGCCAGCGATCGAATTCCGGAGCAACGGCAAAGTGATCGGGCACTGGCTCTACTTCTGAAAGCGCAGTTCGCCGTTCCGTATCATCAGTTCCACTTTCAATACGGTGGCCACGGTTATCGCATCGCGCACTTCACCTTTCAATACCATTTCCAGTAGTTCATGGAAATGCAGCTTCTTCACTTGAAGATCTTCGGTGCTTTCAGGTTCCGCTTCTTCGAATTGTAGATCCTGCGCCAGGTAAACGATCGCGCGTTCATTACTTGCTGAATTGCTCAAGTCCATCTCCAGGATCTTGGTCCACTTCTTTGCAACGATCCCCGTTTCCTCCTTCAATTCACGCCGCGCGCTCACGATCGGATCGGCATCCCTTTTTCCACCCCCTTCGGGTATCTCCCAGCTATATGCTTCGATGGGATAGCGGTATTGTCCAACGATCCACGTATACCCATGCTCATCGATCGGCAGCATACCCACGGCGATGTTCTTGAAATGGATGACACCATAGATCCCATCTTTTCCCGAGAGATCGATCACCTCATGATGATGGATCGAGATCCAATTCGTCTCGTACTTCAGCTCTTCGCTCTTCGTCCGCCACGGCCCGCGCTCCCTCATTCTTTTCTCAAAGCCGTGAAGGTAGCGTGCTGATCAGGGAAGCTTGAAGATGAACTCCATTTCCATCTGCGATCGCACGCGTTCATTGTTCACCACGGCCGGGCTCCAATGAAGCGATCGCAACATGCGGAATGCTTCCGTTACACAGCCACCACCCAGATCGTTCAAGGCCTGCAGGTTGGAGATGTTGCCGCTGGGTTCCACCACGAAACGCACCTTCAACGGGCCTTGTATGTTCCGTCGCATCGCCTCCGGCGGATATTTCAAATTCTTCTGCCACCAGGTGGCTATGGTGCCTTCCGATACGATCGGTGCAGGTGGTCGGGATACGCGGTTGGCCGGATGGATCGATATATCCTTGCAAATGGGTAAGGATCGAAGTTCATCGGTCAATTCACGCCGCTTTTTCTGCCATTTCTGGTAGTGTTTGGGTGAAAAAGTGATCACCAATGAATGCTCGGCATCCACGGATACATCTCCTACACGACCAGGGTGCCATTGGATGAGTCCCGCGATCCGTAAAGCCTCCTCGTCACATGAAGGTCCGAGGCTTTTCCAGACATGCAACTGCTCTACACGCCCATCCTTCATGACATTGAACTTCAGCCAGACCTCACCTTCCACCTTCTGGTCGAGCGCATCTTCAGGATAATTGAGTTCCCTGCTGATGAATTCCTCCATCATTGCCCTTCCTCCAAAAGGTTCAGGAATGATGAATGCCTGCATCTGGGCAAAGGCATGGCCGGCAAGCAGCAGTAACGGCCACGCAGCAAGGCTTCTGTAGATTTGCATCATGGCGCAGCCGAAATTCCGCGTGGGTGATCGAGTGGCCTTTGTGGATGAAGTAGGTGGCGGTATCATCATCGACATCCTTGGTGCAACGCATGTGAAAGTAAGGACCGATGATGGATTCGAGATCGACAGATCCGTGAAAGGTTTGGTCGTGGACCTGCGCGGTCCTGAACATGTCCTTTACAAGGTCACCGACCACCAGGCGGGTATGATCGCCGCGAACGATGTGCTGGATGAAAAGCGCAGAAAGCGTCCAGCGCCACGTACAGGAAAGACCCCGAAAAAGCCGGAGGATAACAGCGTGGCCGAGGTGGATCTGCATCTCCATGAACTGGTGGAGGACGAAACACGCTTGAGCGATGCCGAAAAGCTCACCTACCAGCTGTCTTATTTCGAGCGTGCGCTCAATGCGGCGATACGTGATGGAAAGAAGAAGCTGATCGTGATCCACGGCGTGGGTGAAGGCATATTGCGCGAGGAAGTGCGGAAGATGCTCCAGTACTACGATAATGTGCAGTTCCATGATGCCGATATGCGCAAGTATGGCGTGGGCGCTACGGAAGTGGTAATTTTGCGGGGGAAGTATTGAGTGAGTTTCAAGAAGTTGAGGTTGTTGAGGGAGTGGGTCGTTGAGGTAGTTGTGGATCGTTACGATCCAAGGCATTAACAACCTTACAACCCACTCAACCACCTACAACTTCCGCTAAGAAGAGTTCCTTGACATCCTGTGCATCGCTCCATCGCTCTTCCAGCAATGGGAGGGAGGAAAGTCCGGGCAGCGTAGGGCACCGTGCTTCCTAACGGGAAGGGACACCACCGGGAACAGTGGTGTTACAGAAAGTGCCGCAGAAAGGGAGACCGCCGATCCATCGCAAGATGGAGGCAAGGGTGAAAAGGTGGTGTAAGAGACCACCAGCATTGCTGGTGACAGCAGTGGCTTGGTAAACCTCACGGGCTGAAAGGCCATGTATACCGGAAGATCTGAAAGGGTCATGGACCGTCCATCCTTGCAGCGCAAGCCGCATTCCGGAGGGTGGGCCGATAGAGGTGCGCCGTGAGGCGCATCCCAGATAGATGGTGGAGATCCCGCTTCGGTGGGATACAGAACCCGGCTTACAGATGCACAGGTCTTTGCATGAGAGGCCCTATCGTGAATGCGATGGGGCCTTTCACCATTTGTAACATTCATCGTTGTGCTTCGTCCTGTACATGATAGCATCCAGGTATGGGATCTGCCTTATGGCATGCTCATATCACCGAATGATCACGAACTTTGGGTACTTGAGATCGATCGTACTACTGCTTTGTTGTTCTGTTCTTGCACCGCTCATGATGGCGCAGGAAAAGATCACCATTCACGGCCGTGTGATCACCGGGTCGGGCGAGAAGAATTTGTACGATCTGATGATCGTGAACAAACGCACGCGATCGGGAAGCTTCGGGAATGCAGATGGAACGTTCACGGTACAAGCCCTGAAGAACGACACGCTCATGATCGGATCCATCGGCTACCAGACGGCACTTATCAGCATGGCTGATAGTCTGCCGAAAAGCGAGTACCATGTGACCCTGCGTTTGCGTCAATTACAAGTGGAGCTCACCGAGGTGGAGATCCTGCCGGAACGCACGTTACGCGAGATACAGAAGGACATCGACGAACTGGGTTATACCGAACGGGATTACCGTCTGAGCAGGGTCGATGCATACCAAAGCCCCATCACCTGGCTGTACCAGGAGTTCAGCAGGCGCGAACGCAGCAAACGGCTGGTGGCCCATTTGGAGAACGAGGACAGGAAACGTGAACTGCTGAAGGAGCTCCTGACGAAATACGTTCAATATGACATCATCAACCTGAGCGATGAGGCATTTGATGATTTCATCGATTTTCTCAATGTGCCCGATGAGGTGATCAAAGGATTGACGCAGTACGAATTCCTTCTTTACGTGAAGAAGCGGTACGAACTTTACTCAAGCCTTGGTCCTACGCGCAGGCATTGAAGATGACTTCAGTGCGCGGTCACTATGAGGATGCGCTGAACGTTGAGCCCGCTGCTGGAGGTCATGCGCACCACGTAGCTGCCCGGTTGAAGTTCTTCCACATGGGCACTTCTCTTGCCAATGGGCCAGTTGGTGCGATCCACCAGGCGGCCATCAGTGGTGAGGATCTCCAATACGCACACTTCACTGGCACTCTCGTTCAGCCACTGGATGGTCACCGGTCCTCTGCTCGGATTGGGATAAACGTTCATCGTTCCAACACCAGTGATCTCGGCAATTTCGATCGTTCCTGGAGCAAGCTTAATGATGGTGCCTTCTTCTCCGACCGCCACTGCAACCCCATTCTTTACATCGATCGCGGAGAGTTCGGTGGTTACACCAGAGGTCATGACGTCCCAGTTCTGTCCCTGATCGATCGATCGGAGAATGAGGCCACCATCACCCACTGCATACACCACATCAGGATCTTCGGAGGCGAAGGCACCGATCTCAAGGATCGAAGAGTAGGCGACGCTGGTCCAATTATTCCCGTTATCAATACTGCGGAAGATCTCTGCGGGCGGGCCTGCGAGAAGTCCCGTCTGTTGCGCATCATCAAGGAACATGATGCTGCTCAGATCGTCCTCAACCGGTGAAGTGACAGGCACCCAGGTCTGACCGCCGTTCGTGGTCCGAAGCACGACACCATCCCGGCCTACGGCCATCAATGTGGTTGCATTAAGCGCATCAATGCCGTGAAGCCGTTCAGTGGTGCCGGAGATCTGTGTCGCCCAGGTCTGGCCGCCATCTGTGCTGTGTACGATACCGCCATCGCGGCCCGAAGCCCAGATCAGATCGCCGACATGGGTCATGTCGTACAACACATTGGGGGCACCCGTGGATATCAACTCCCAATCATCACCGTTGTTGGTGGATCGGGCGACAAGATCATCATCGGCGAGCATGATCAGAGTGTTGTCATCGAGCCGGATCAGCTGGCCGAGATCGCCAGCACCTATCAACACTTCGGTCTCCCAATTCTCTCCACCGTCCGTGGTCTTCAGCAGCACGCCGTTCATTCCACCGACCCAATAGGTAAGGGCATCATCCACGAGTACACCACCCAGTTCCATGTTCACACCTGCAGGAATGGGGGTCCATTGAGAGAAGAGATCGACCGCGAACAGTATCGGGATAATGAAGAGCTTGCGCATATCAGTGTCTTTGAGATGAGGATGCCAAAAATGGACCGCGTTCGCGATCACAGCAGCGCCGGAACGGATGAAGCGGGAGTTTCGGCGGATGGAGCGGACGATCGAAGTACGGAGCGTTGTTGGCGTAGTTCCATCACACGGCTCACGAGCGTAACAGCATCGAGGGTATTGTGGTAGCGCGCGCACCGATTGAGTTGTATGATCCTTCCCAACAGTCGATCGGTGTTCAATGAGAACAGCTCATCACGGTCACGGGGATCCATCAGGAGCAGCTGGTCCATGGCAGTTTTGTTTACCCAAAGCTCCATCGAAGATGACCCATGGGACCAAACCGATCTGACGAGACGGGAATGCCGGGTGATGGAACGGCGATATGGCCCATGCCGGTATTTTGCGTGAGGGATGGAAGTGGAAAGCCCGCAAGCGATCCCGGCTACGAAGCCGGGAGAGTGCGGACTTGGAACGGATAGCCCGACCCGCCTTCGCCATAGCTTCGGCGGGTTGAGCCCGCATGATGGATCGAAAGCGGGGCACGCCCAAACAACCCTACTCGCCAGCGAGCCAGCGCTTGAACTCCGCAGAGCGTTCGCTGCTCACGATGGCATCATCGCCATAGGACGGATCGAGCATGACCTTGACGCGGCTCTTGCTGTATGCAAGCAGTTCCTTGATGCTCTGGATGTGGACCAGAAGCTGGCGGTTTAGGCGGAAGAATTTTTCGGGATCGAGCTGTGGTTCGAGGCGATCGAGGCTCTCTTCCAATGGCAGATCGCGACCTTCCTTCGTGCGGATGAAGGTGTTCTTCTGCATGCTGTGGATGTACGCGATCTGCGATGGTTCCACCAGTTTGAAATGATCGCCGTAGCGTATGAGGAAACGCTTGATGTATGCGGCAGGCTTGTCCGTATCAGGCCGGCCGGCGAGCGCGGAATGATCGCGTACAGGTGCGCCGGCGCTCACTTTTTTCACCGCAGCGGCCAGCTCATCCTTCTTGATCGGCTTCAGTAGATAATCGATCGCGTTCACGCGAAAGGCACGCACGGCATACTCATCATACGCGGTGGTGAAGATGACCGGACACGGAACATCGATCTGCTGGAAGATCTCAAAACTGTCGCCATCGGCGAGCTGAACATCAAAGAAGGCGAGATCGGGTGCATCGTTGTCGGTGAACCATTGCACCGAGCCGGAGACCGTGGGCACATAGGCGATAACTTCAATGGTAGGATCGATCTCCACGAGCATCTTCCGCATGCGGTTCACCGCAGCGGCTTCGTCCTCTATGATCAGCACCTTCATGCCTGTTGGATCAATGGTACCTGCACCCTGAACCGATCGGCCTCGCGATGGATGAGCACGGGCCTGTCGGTGAGAGCAAGGTAACGTTTCCGAATGCTATCCAGGCCGAACCCGGTGGATCGGGGGGCGGAAAGTTTGACCTGTACCACGTTCTCAACGATGATGCTGGAGCTTTCTGAACTCACCTGTATGTTCAGCGGACGATCGGTGGTGGCAACGTTGTGCTTGATGGCATTCTCCACCAGCAATTGCAAGGTCAGCGGAACGATCATCATGTCCTGATCGCCTGACGCCACATCGATAGATAAACGGATCGCATCACCGAAACGGAGCTTTTCCAGCGCGAAGTAGTTCTCCAGCAAACGCAATTCCTCGTTCACCGATATCAGTTCCTTGTCGCGCACAAGAAGGATGTTGCGGAAGAACAGGCTGAGCCTTTCAACATGCTGAACGGCCAGATCGGGTTGTGTTTCGATGAGATCCACCAACGTGTTGAAGCTGTTGAAGAGGAAGTGTGGATCCACCTGGCTTCTCAGTGCTTCCAGTTGAAAACGCACCTTCTCCTGTTCCATGCGCGCACGTTCCTGCAAGCGCCGATCGCGTGCGCGCACGAGGAAATAGATCGATGTGGCAAGAAATACGAGCACGAGAAGGATGAACAACGGCTGTCGCCAGACCGGGGGTTCTATGGTGATGCGGATGGATGTCCATTGATCATCGGTGGGCGCAGAACCCGTGAACGCACGAACATCGAACGAATAGCTGCCGGGCGGAAGACCTCCATACGATATCTCGCGATCTCGTGTGGTGAGGATCGCATCATCCTTTCCATTCAATCGGTACTGGAACCGTACTGCACCTGGATCCACATAATGGATACCTGTGAACTGGATCACGATCCGATCGTGATCATGTGGAAGCACGAATTCCTTTTCGGGCCCGTGGATCGAACTGCCTACGCGAACGGATGTTATCGCCGTGCGCACACGATCGCTCAGATGCCAGGCGCCCAGGCGCATGCGTACTATGCCCTTGTTGGTGGCCATCCACAGGGCACCTTCCACATCGGTGGATACCGCATTGAGCTCTGCCTGCAACTCCTGCAACCCGAGCCTCGCCGCCACGTTCATGTTCGCGCCGGTGATCGGATCATGCACCAGGGTTCCGGTGTTCCCGAAGGCGATCACCTTTCCAGAATAATAGGCCAGCGCGAAAACATCATCATCGAAAGGAGGAAGATCGGCAGCTACACAGATGGAAGTGTCCTGGCTGATCCTGCAAATGCCGGTGCCCGGGCCGGCCGCCCATGCTTCGCCATTGGTGCCTGCGGCGAGCGAGTAGTATGTACCATCGCCATTGCCCACCGGATCGTGCGCGGCGGTGTCCGCAGACCATCGCACAATGCCATTCCCATCCGTAGCCGCAAGAACAGAACCATCAGGCAGAGGAAGAACATCATAGGTGAAACCCGGAAATGGAAGTGAATGTGAACCGGTCTTTCCGGTGGCGGAAATGACCGCTGCTCCATTGAAGGTCGCCAGCCATGCTTCCTTCTCTCTTGATCTGATGGAAAGTACATTGTCATCGATCGGAGTGTTCGAACCATTGAAATATCTTGGTCCGCCCTGGGGTGGGATCGCTATGACGCCTGCTCCGAAGGTCCCTGCCCAGACTATGCCATCTGTGGTGGCGGCAAGTGAAACGATCGGTGTACGTTCACCGGCTCTCACATCGATGCGGGTGATCGTATGCTCTTCGGTGAATGCCGTGGCGTGAACGAACAGACCATCAGGTGATGCGAACCAGACCCGGCCGGTATGATCGGCACAAAGTGCCGTGGCATTGCGCATGTTCACACCTTCATGTTCCGGCACCACGAGTATCGCGGCATCTGCCCGGTAGAGGATGTCCGTTCCATCGCACCACCACAATGCACCATCACGATCCAATAGCATGTTCATCACATCATGCCCCGAGCCATTTGCGGTATAGCGGTACCGTCCGCCGGAATAGTGCAGATCGTAGAGGAACAGGCCATCTTCCGGTGATGCCAGCCAGACAAGATCCTCCTGCACAGCGAGACATTGAACGGTGGCCTTCAGATCGGGATCGATGGTGACAGTAGCGGCTCTGGTGGATGGATCCCACTGGAACACACCAGCGCGATCGGTGCCCGCCCAGATCTTACCGTCACTGCCTGCACTCACGCATAGAACAAGGTTGTCAGGCGCGCCTTCAGCTTCACCGAACACACTCTCCACACGCTGGTCACGGATAATGGCAAGACCTTGATCGGTGGCCGCCACGATAAGGCCATCGGGCAAGGCCGCAAGTGAGTTGATATGATCATCACGCAGACCGGTGGCCGAGGAGATGATCGTGGATCCACCTTCTTCATCGATCCGCCAAAGCCCGCCACCGAATGTCCCCAACCACATCGTTCCATCATCGATCAGGAACGACCGTACTGGAGTTTCGGCCAGGCGCTCATCACTGAAGATCGTATCGCATGCAACAGTATTACAACGGACCACGACCGATCCGATCACCGCATAGACATGACCACCGGTCGCGTACAACTGGGCGATCTCGGGATCTTCCGGCCGAAGTACGGTCTCCACGCGTTCGCCGTCGGTACGCAACAGCCCCAGATCGGTGGCCAGCCACAGAAGTCCTTTGTCATCCTGCACCAGCGCGTTGATCTTCGGTCGCTGCTGGCCGGCCCGCACTTCGAGCATACGGGTGTACGGGAATTGTGCGGACGCCGGCAACATCAGCAACAGGCCGATGATAGCCGGCAGTATCCTCATTGTGCGCGTTGATCTTTGAACAGCAGATCCACATCAACCTTCACCACGGAAGAGATCTTCTGCTGCACCACCCTGGGTACACGGATCTGGTGATCTTCCAACAATACATCGAACGCCGTGGAGACACGAATGCCATCATTGGAGACCACCAGCTTGCATGGAATTATCCGCTCTTTCGTAATTCCTTTCAACGTGAATTCGCCTTTTGCACGGACCTGGTGCTCGCCCGGTACCGAAAGATCCACTGCTTCGATGATCCGTCCGGTGAACTTCGCGTTCGGGAATTTGCGAGAGAGCAGGTAGTTCTCATTGAAATGCTCACGCTGCAACGGTGAGTTGAATCCCTCGAACTCCACCAGAAGGATCTGGATCGCGAAGGTCCTTTCCTTTGGATCGATGAGGCCGTGCGCGCGTGTATTCGTAGCGGTGATGTGTTCGAGGGGCGCATCGCTCACGAAGACCACTTTGGACCGGTCCACCTTGAGCAACTCGCGATCCTGTGCCATGAGCGGCATGGAAAGTAGAATAGTGATGAACGGCAGCAAGAGCTTCATACGGTCCCAATTACGAAGCGCGTGCCGAAAATAGGTGCTTTGCTCAATGCATCACCACGAAGGGCTTCCGGATAAGCCCACGAGCCGAGCGAAGATGCATGGAATAATGGCCCGGTGGATAAGAAGAAACATCCAGTTCGATCCGATCGCCATCGATCCTATGTATGCTGATCTGCCGGCCATCCGATCCGGATATGATGAGCTCTCCCTCAGCGATATCTTCGAAATAGATAATGTCACCGGACGGGTTCGGGAATATGCGGATGGATCGTGACCTGTGATCATCCATTGCAGTTGTGAGACAGGTGGTGGTACCACTGAAACGATCCGAGGTGCCGAGACTGTCGAGGAAGCCAGCGAATGACGGACCATCATCTTTGAGGAATGCGTCAAGCCATAGTCCGGCGATATCGTTCACAACATCATGTTGCATGACCCGATCGATGGTGAACGAGGATGCACATGACAGTTCTCCCAGATCGCAAATACCATCGTTGTTGGCGAAATAGCAATGGCCGCCACCGGTAATGTTCACCAAGGCTTTGCAATCCGCGGCGATGGCATCATGGATCGGTTGTTGGTGCTGCGCGATCGGTGTCACACAATCTGCAGAGGCTGCGAAGATCAAGGTGGGTGCGGTGACAGAGGCCGCAGCATCGATCGCACTTGGCGTGGTCTCGGCCGCTGCGAAATTCACCAGCGTTCGAATGGATGAATTGCCCGCCGCACCCAGAACACTTGCACCGCCGCCCATGCTGTGGCCCATCAATGCGGTATTGGGTGATATATGGTCATGGAATGGCGAACCTGGGTCGGTACCGGCCGCCTGAAGCGCATCGGAGAGAAATGCCAGATCCTCGCCGAATGCACCATGGTCCGGAAATCCGGATTCCGTAGTAGGCAGCACCAGGATGTAACCTCTCGGCACGAAATGATCGCGGAAATTGTTGTAGCTCGTTACACCCATCAGGAAACCATGGCCGAAGACCAGGACAGGGAATCCCCCGTCCGCGACCTCCGCATCATTGCCGGCGACCAGCGCCGGATAGTGGACCACAGTACCGATGGTGCGGTTGCGGGCCTGATCGAAAAAGTCGATATTCCGTGTGCCGATCGGAAAAAGCTGGGCCAGAATAGTGGAACTGACCAGGAGTAGAAAAGCCAGAAAGATGGATCTCATGCCGGAGGGAACAAATACGCAAGGCGAAAGTTCTTACAACAAGCCTACGGATGCAAGCCCTATCTTTGCGGGCCTTTAACGAAGGCCACTGGAGAGGTGCCGGAGTGGTCGATCGGGTCTGTCTCGAAAACAGATGTGCCCGCAAGGGTACCGGGGGTTCGAATCCCTCCCTCTCCGCCGATCGATGAGCCGTGGATCTGAAAGATCCGCGGCTTTTCAGCATCAGCTGGAGCCAAGCTTGCTTGGGCGAAAAGCCGATGCGGAAAAGCCGCCCGAGCGCAGCGATTACGGCTTATTGATCGAAGCCTCCCCCTTTTGGGAAAGCCGTCTTCGGCAATCCCTCCCTCTCCACTAGTGAATATGGTTTTCCGAAGAATGTTCCTATTCACTAGCGGCACCTAGAAGACAATGGGGTGTCAAAAGGGTTGTGACAACAGCACATTTACCCGAATGCAAAGCAGCATCCCAATTGAGATCTCGCGTATCATTTTCTTAAAGTTTAATGAAGCGACTGCATAGGGTTCTCGAACCACTGGTGATCGCCCGTATCTGGTAAGTACCACTCGCCAAACCATTCAGCGACATAGTTGCGGACGATGTCCCTGACGCGAGAACATCGCTTGTAACGACACGGCCGACAGCATCGATTACCACGATTTCAACCTCATCTTCGGATAGACCATTTAATGTGATGTAAAGGTGATCGTTCGCAGGGTTTGGAAAAAGGCTAAGCGATGGGCCGTATACGCCTTCCTCAATTCCTACAGCCCATGGTTTCAGTTTTACTATCCAACTATCCCCGGATCCGTAATTAGAGGTGACATCAAAGTCAGACGAATAACTTGAAGCACAGAATGCAATAGCTCCGTCGTTGCTTTCTACTAACCCAAACCCGTGGTCTTGATCTGACCCTCCGTAATTCTTTTCAGTGATCAACTCGAGCTCATCCTGAACCGCAACCAACCACACGTCATTCGATCCATAATTATTTGATATATCTCCATTGATGGAGTTAGTATATCCTAATACTAGAATCGTATCGTTCATGGGAAGAATATCATGGAAAAAATCGTTTTCTGTTCCACCATAACATTTGTTGGCCAAAAGTTGGCCATCGCTGCTGAACTTCACTAACCATGCGTCAGCCTGCCCATGATGGACTTCAATGTCACCATCAATGGAATATGTATATCCTATTACCCAGATAGTTCCATTTTGATCCTGAGCTACGCCCCAAATGATGTCAGTACTAGTTCCGCCGAAACATCTCTTCCATAAGACGTCACCATTTTGATCTAGTTTCAGAAGGAAACCGGTGTCATTTGTAGCAAAATAAGGGTTACAATCGGCGAATAAAAGGTCATCTGATCTTCCACTCGCTGCGACAAGATAGTTGCCGTCAATGAGCTGGATCGCATCGATGCCGCCTTCCATACCAGTCCCGCCATAATTTCTGCTCCAAATAACGGAGCCTTCTGAATCCAACTTCACAACCCAGATATCGTTCCATCCATTGTTACTAGTCAGATCGCCATCTGATGAACGGCTTCCGCCACAAAGAATATATCCATTATCAAAAGTTTGCTCAATGGAGCTTAAACCGTCATCCTCGGAACCGCCCAAGCACTTTTCCCACACCATTTCTCCATTTGCATCGACCTTAAAGACCCAACCTTGCATACTGGTCACATCACAGGAGATCCCTTGTGCTGCAGCCAGAATACGCGTAGCTACCACAAAGCCTCCATCTGTGCTCTCTCGTATAGTCAACCGTGGTAATGACCCACCGATCGAGCCATAGAATTTCTGCCAGATCACTTCGCCTTCAGTGGTCATCTTCATAAGCCAGACATTTCTCTCATCAACGTTGTCAATCAAATCAAGATCGTTCGAGAACGCGAATGATGCGATCACGAGTGATCCATCGGACGCTTGAATGATGCTTTTTGGAACTTCAAGTTCACTGCCGCCGAACGATCGCTGCCATTCAATGAGAGGGAATTCTTGTGCCAGCATCACATTTACCTGAATGCAAAGCAGCATCCCAATTGAGATCTCGCGTATCATTTTCTTAAAGTTTAATGAAGCGACTATAAAGGGTCCTTGCACTACTAGTGGTCGCCCGTATCTGGTAAGTACCACTCGCTAAACCATTCAGCGACATAGTTGCGGACGTTGTCCCTGACGAAAGAACATCGCTAGCAACCGTGCGACCTACAGCGTCAATTACTACGATCTCGATTTCACCTTCGGGAACACCAGTTAAGGTGATGTAAAGGTGATCGTTCGCAGGATTCGGAAAAACGGTAAACGTGGCTTGGTTCTCTATCTCCTCAAGGCTCACCATGCTTGGCCCCCAGCACTCTGCGTTCATGACATGCAGGGAAAAGGCGGTACGCAGTTCTGATGGATCGGCGGGGAACCATTCATCCAGTTCAATGATCTTCCATGCATGGGTGATAGCGGTCACTTCCATGATGTTACTCCCTAATGGTCCGAAGCTATAACCAGCCCAAGTTCTCCCATCAACATCTGGCGATTCGTGTGTCCCGATCATTGAACTTGCCCGATCCCAATGACCAAGCACTTGAGAACCGGTCTCAAACTCATGATAGTACGTATGGGTCACTGTTGCGAGCTGAGCGGTGTATGCGCCAGGTATTACATCGTCCCATAAATTGTTCTGAGTGACTATTATAGGAATGATGCTTCCGCTCGACAGGGTGGTGCTTACAGGTTCGCCAGAATGGATGACGCAATATGGTTCTGATACCTGTTCTACAGCTGTTCCCGCATCGATCCTGCCAGACCCGTAGAACCATGCATAATCCAGTTGTTCCAACCAATTTGAATCATATGGGATGAAACCATCAAAGGAGGGCACTGGGAACGCAGACTATTCTAATATCTGCTCAACATCATCAGGTGAAAGATCATTCGGTGCGCCATTGACGGAGCTATGTTGGGCGATCATCAAAGCAGCTGTACCTGACACATGCGGTGCGGCTGCGGAAGTTGCACCGAAACATGAATAATCGTCGTATTCCCATAATGCGTTCGCGCATACACCAAAAGGGCCAGCATCGGCGGGGACCGCGATAAGTGATTGACTTCCTGGGGCGATCACGTCGAGTTCGTCACCGCCGTTCGAGAATGTTTCCATATTAGGCGCATTGGTCGGGTTCATCCAATAACCATCATTGCCACTTGCCCCTACAGTGAGTATCGCATGATCGTTAAGTCGTTCACCGGGCCCAGTAAACGTGGTAGGCCAGTTATTGTAAATGACATCGCCGATCCCATAGTTGCCTGAAGCTGATACATAAACGCAATTGTTCAAATAGGCTGACTGGATCGCTTCCATCAATGCAACAGGTGTGGGTACCCATGGATCAAAAGGTTGGCCCCAGCTGGCATTCAAAACGTGACAACCAAATCCGTTAGGTGTCCCGATTATATCCGATGATCCATCTATGATTGCGGGAGCGGCTGACTCAATATCAAAGGTGGCACCTGGGCCGTCTCCATAATATACGATCAATGGTATTATTGCCGTGCCGGTGTTGCCAACAGTGTCGACATCGCCTCCAGCAATCCCTGCAACACCTTCATTGTTATTACGTAAAGCGCCTATGATCCCGGCGCAAGAAGTTCCATGCCATCCAGCCTCGTACAAATCAACATTATCAGAGGTAATTACAGGGAACTGGAATGGATCCACATAATCCCATCCATTCTGGATCTTTGTGCTCCCATCCACCACAAAATCCTGATGCTCCCAATTGATCCCATTATCTATTACACCCACTTTGATATCTGAACGACCTGTCTGTATTACCCAGGCCGGCTCGATGTTGATATGACCGTCAGGATAGCTGCTCGTTGGGACCAGATTGCCTTGTAAGCCACTTTGGAAGATGGGGTCGTTCGAATATGGACGCAACGCGATATTCGGATGAGCGTAGCAGACGTACTTTTTAAGGTTGTTGAGGCTATCACTAAATACGATTGGGTCCAAGTTCCCAATGTCAATAACGAAAGTTGACCATAACGAAGGCATTCGGACCTCCTGATCAAGCCTGGAAAGACTGATACTATCTGCGCGCGTATATGAACGATACAATTTTACAACTTTCATTTTGTCGGACTCTCCCGGCTCCTCACCCAACTTTGCCATCAATAGTGAAGAGATCGAGTCACCGAGCAAGGCTGCTACGGTCGTATGCTGCTTTTCAAGATCATCCACGAATGTTGTATCCACCAAGGCAGGCCTGAATTTCACTATTACCTCGTTCTCCCGATAGAGCGGAAAGCCTGATGTATCTGTGACCATCGGATTGTCCTTTACATACACGTCGTACTTTACTGTTGTGTATTTTGGACCTGTAGCCGTTTCAGTAATACCGCTTACATAGAAGATACCTGCATCCTCGGCTTGAACAGCCAAGGCTCTATCATCCCCAAAGCCCCCGTCGTGTTCCTTCCTCCATATCTCGCGGCCATCCCCATCGTATTTGACGAGAACATAATTCAGACTATTTCCATCACTGACATGACCGGTCACAATAACACCATCTTCCACAGCGATCAATTTCGTGGCCTCGCCAAGGGACTCGGAACCTGATGGCTTGTATTGCTCATTCCATATCTCCTGCCCAGTCGAATCATACTTGATCGTGAGAAAATATGAACCAGAAGCATCACTCGCGGTGCCGGCAACATATACATAACCGCTATCATCGACCGCGATGGCATTACCGATATCGTCATAGCCAAGATCAAAGTTCTGCGCCCAATCAAGCGTGAAATCACTTTTGATCTTGATTGTCTGAATATCCTTTTGGCTGTTTAGCTCTTTGTAACCCGTTATGTAGGTGTTGCCCATTTCATCCATGAACATGGCAAGGGCATTATCCAAGCCGACACCCGGAAGGGCAACCCTGATGACATCAAGTTCTTCACCTGTACCCGCGTTGTATTTGACAGTCGCATAATCCCACTCATTGATCGACGAAGCTGATCCTCCTACGACTATTACTTCACCATTGACCAGTTCGATCTGCGTTGCAGCATCGATCAATCCATTATAGTCGTATGTCGCTTCCCATTGATAACCACCGTTCCAATCGAAGTTCAATGTGAAATAATCCGTAGTAAGGCCATCCGATGACCAAATGGCGCCGCAGACATAGATCTGATCTCCATAGGCAACAGCAAGGTCCGCAGGCACCTCAGCCAACTCACCTGGACCATTCCACTTCTCAACCCATGCAAGATCTCCATCTTCTTCATACTGCAGAATGGCCACGTTCTGCGCTCCAATGGTATCTAGGACCACTGCAGCCACAACGATCTCTCCGTACTGTCCAGCAAAAACGGCCACACCATAATCATTGCCGCCAGCATTTCCGCCGTATGTACGCTGCCACAGTAGGGTTCCTTCGGCGTCATATTTGACAATGAGGACATCATGGTCCCCTGATCCAACTTCAGTATTACCTACTACTATGAGGTTGCGATCCCCATCTAAAGCAGTTGCCGTCCAAGGGAGACTTTGCGGTTGACCATCGCTTTGAACCCATTCCTTGTTGATATACACCTGGCTGTACAGCATACTGGTTGTTACAATACAAAGTGTAAGAGCTAGAGATCGAAATGTGGGTTGCATGGCCAATGAATTAGGAAGAAAGGAAAAATCTTGATAAGGATACTTTTTTGGGGAAAGCCGTCTTCGGCAATCCCTCACTCTCCGGCGATCAATTAAGCCGTGCGATCCGAATGGATCGGCGGCTTTCTTGTTCGGATCATGCCTGTTCCCTCCCTTGTACGCGGTGGGTACCTTTGCGCCTTCATGCGTATCGGTATTGTCTGTTATCCGACCTTCGGTGGATCGGGAGTGGTGGCCACCGAACTGGGCATGGCGCTCGCCCATAAAGGCCACACCGTTCACTTCATTACATATGATCGCCCGGTGCGTCTTCGCGATCATCCGAACGTTTTCTATCACGAAGTGCGCGTGAGCGATTATCCGCTCTTCGATTACCAGCCGTACGAACT
>JAEZAU010000135.1 GCA_023430325.1 Bacteroidota bacterium
GGATCCAGATCGAAAAGCTCCACGAAATGTGTTCCCCAACAGGCCAAAGCGAGCTTCGATCCATCTGCAGAGATCTTCATTTGTCCAACACCGTCGTATGGCGCGAACGCCTGCCCCACGTTCGAGATCACCGGGGTGGAGCTGATGCCTGCGTTGGTCACGAGAAATGCCTGGAAGGCATCACCCAGATCGGAATGGGAGATGACCCAGTGACCGGCACCATTCCCATGGCGTGTACCGGCCAACTTTTCAGAATTCCCCTGCAACAGGATCTCGTTCTTGACCGTCACATCCCCATAGCCACCGTTCAATGACATGTCCACGATGGAGAAGCTCAAATTCTTGGTCGATGTCCAGATGTCCTCGGCCGAAATGATGTAATAGTTGCCGGTGGTCCCGATCGGAACGATCAGTGCGGATTGGGTGGAGGAAGCTCCGCCATCCAGATCGAAACCGTTCGGCATCTGTTGGTGATCTCTGTCCCAGACCGTCATTCCATCCGTGTAGAACAACAATGCTCCGGCAGGGTCGCTGGCCACAGCACAACCTTCACTGGTGCTTACCTGGCCATCCAGCAGAGCTACGGGCACACCCTGGTTGAAATCAATGCCTGCATGCTCACCGAAATACCAGATGTTGTTCTCGCCCTGGGCAATTGCATGGGCACAGAGAAGAAATAGTATCGAATAGCCACCTGCTCGGATCATGAGATGAAGATGTTGTTTTCCAGCTATCGTAGGCACAGGTCCCGGCGGGGAGAGATCCAAATATGCGGAATGTTCCTTTAGATCGAACCTTCCGCACCTTTGCGGGTACAGCGTTCCAGATCGAAGAACATGCGCCTCACATTCCTGATGATCACCCTGGTGATCGCCCATTCTCTTTTTTCAGCCGATAAGACCATCACCAGCAAGCCTTCCGAAGTGAAGGTCTTCCTCAGTGGAGCCCAGGTGTTACGCACCGGATCTTCCACCATTCCTGCAGGCACATCGGTCATTGAATTCACCGGGCTGCCGCAAGGCCTCGATCCAATGAGCATCCAGATCAACGGAAAAGGCGGCTTCACCATCATGAGCGTGGAACATCGCATCGACCACCTCACCGAAAGCCCGAAGAAGAAGGAGATCGAGACGCTACAGGATCGGATCAAGGCTTTGGAACAGGAGATCGCCCGAGAAAAAGCATTGCAACAGGTATGGGAACAGGAAGAACAACTCCTGCTGAAGAACACATCCATCGGCGGTCAGCAGAACGGCGTTACTGCCGCGCAACTGCAGGCGGTGAACGATTACGTGCGTGAACGGTTGAAGGCCGCGAAAGCAGGTTGGTTGCAGCAACAGACCAAGCTGAACGACCTGAACGAAGAATTGAACAAATTGCGCCAGCAGATGCAGGTATTCCACAACGAAGCACCGCGCCCCACCAGCGTGGTGACCGTTGAAGTCTCCTCCCAAGCCGAAGTGAGCGCGAGCTTCACCATCAGCTATTTCGTCGGCAATGCAGGCTGGCAACCCGCGTACGATCTGCGCGCCACGGATACAGCAAAGCCGATCGAACTGTTGATGAAGGCGCAGGTCACCAACAACACCGGTGAGGATTGGAACAAGGTGGACCTCAGCCTCAGCAGCGGCAACCCCACGCTCGGCGGATCGATGCCGCCCTTGCATCCGTGGACGTTATATACATACCGCTTGCAGGAGATGTCGGTGAAAAGACCTGTCAGGACGCAAAGTGACTATCCTTCCGCAGTCGCTGAAAGTGCCAAGGGAGAAGCAGCCGGTTACGAAGACATGGATGCACAAGCATTCGTACCCACCACCGTGGATCAGCGCACCACCACATTCGAGTTCAAGATCACCACACCTTTTTCCATTCCCAGCGATGGCCGCCCGCACATGGTCGGCGTGAAACAGCACACCGTGCCTGCCACCTACCAGCATTACGTAACGCCCAAGCTGGACAAGGACGCTTTCCTCTACGCGCGCACAACAGGCTGGGAAGATCTCGATCTGCTACCCGGCAACGCGAACATCTTCTTCGAAGGAACATATGTAGGCCAGACGCACCTCGACCTCAGCGTGCCGCGCGATACGCTGGAGATATCATTGGGCCGGGACAAGGGCGTGGTGGTGGAGCGTGTGAAGCGCAAGAAGACCGATGAAAAAGGAACGCTGGGATCGAAACGAACGATCACCGTTGGCTGGGACATCACCGCACGCAACACCAAGAACGTACCCGTGGACCTTGAGATCCGCGACCAATATCCGCTCAGCCCGCAGAGCGAGATCGAAGTTAAGTTGGAAGAGAAAGGCGATGCCATAGTGGATGAACAGAAAGGCATGCTCAAGTGGCGAATGCAACTCCCACCGAAAGGTTCCAAAAAAGTCGGTTTCGCGTATAGCGTGAAGCATCCGAAGGACATGCCGATCATGGTGGAGTGAATGCTTGGGGCGAATTCCCGGCAGGGCGCGTCTGCGCCTGCAAGTCCTCGGCCGTCAAAAGCACGGCCTGCGGGCTTTCCGGCTCCGCCGCTTACGCAGATCCGACAAACCAATGGAAACGTAAGGACACATATGGATACAGGCAGCTTCCATATGTGTCCAAGCGTGTCCATACTCGTTGCCAATTCCAGAACGATGATCACCTGGCATTGCGCGAGCGTGTTAGGGACATGAGCGGAAACCCCGGAGCCTCACCCCCTTTCCCCCTCTCCGAAAGAGAGGGGAGACCTTCGCAGCGAGGAGTTGCAGCGGTTGGCCCGACCCGCAGGGGAACGCCCAAATAGCATTGAACTCAACGAACTTTGTAACCATGTTCAAGTTCCTGGCTCCGCTGCTGATGATCCTCGCGATCAATGTGACCGCGCAGGGACCGCTTACCGGGGAGATAGTCTACAAGCAACTTGGCGTCACGTTCACCGTGCCCGATGGCTGGGTGGCGCAGGAAGGCGATGGCGTCATTTTCATGGGCAATGAGAAAGTGCCCGGCCTCATTCTTATGAGCGTGCATGAAAGCGCCGACATGGCCGATATGAAGATGAACCTGCAGGCGGGTTTTTCCGAGGACGGCATGGAGCTTTTCGCAAACGGCGCTGCGAAGGAACTGCGGGCCGATGCGGCGCAGATGGAATACACCGGAAAGATCGAAGAACAAGCTGCGAAAGGTCTTGGTCTTGCGCTCTTGAACCCGTATGGCAATGGCGTTGCCATAATAGCGCTCTCATTGGAAAATGTCTGGAGCACCGATCTGTCGGGCGCCGCGATGAAATTGATGGAAAGCGTTCGCTTCAACAAAGTGAAATATGAAGGCCCGTCGATCGAACACTGGAAGAAACACCTGACCAACGTGCGGCTCACACGGATAGAGAGCTATTCATCTCCCGCTGCGAGCGATGCAGGTGCCGGCGGCGGTTACAGCAGCAGGCAACAGATCGATCTGTGTGGCGATCGGTTCCACATGACGGGAAGCAGCTCCGTTTCCGTGGATGCGCCAGGCGCTTCAGGCCATTCCGGCGGCACACTGGATGCGGAAGGAACATGGTCGGTGTTGGAGGACAGGAGCGGCAGACCTGTTCTGGTCCTATCGCACAGCGATGGCAACCGTACCGAGTACGATCTGGAGGAACAGGAAGGAAAGGTCTATCTCGATGGCAGCCGGTGGTTCCGCACATGGGAAGGCGATCACGCGCCGGATTGCGAATGACGATCATCAGTACTTCATTCGAGATCGGCTGGGATGAATGGAGTACGGTCCATCAACCTCGCTGATCGCAGCACTTACCGCTTCTTTATCGTTTCATGCCGTTCCTCTTCGCACGCGTAGATCGGCCTTTTCTGCACATGCTTCGGAGCACGGAGCTTTTCAAATTGGCCGATCCAAACTCCGCACCCATGATCCATCGGTACGCACTCCTGATCTTCCTATTCATTCAAGCTTCGCTACACGCACAGGACCTGCAACCTTCGGATGTTGTTCCGATCGTTGGTGATACGTTCCGCATCCTGAGTGTCGATAATGATCAAGCTGTCATTCCTGCACCTGGTGGCGTAGGACAGTTCTGGGACCACAGCGACATCAACATCAACACGCAGGCGAGCCTTTTTTATGAGCGCATCGATCCGTTGACCGCTCCGGAGATCAATGTATATCCGCTCGCGGAGAACGTTGTGCGAGTGATGCTGAACGATGATCCGACCTACATCATCCATGATTACTATTTCGTGACCGGCTCGGGAATAGAGGAGATCGCTTCACATGGTCCAGTGCTCACCTATGAGAACGATGATCCGGAATTATGGCGCGCGGCACCGATCTCTCTAGGCGACACCATTGAGGATACTTTCTGCTTCACCTCGAACGGACTTGGGGTCTCGTATCATTTCTGTGGGGAGAAATGGATCACGCTGGATGGAGAAGGCACGCTCATTCTGCCATTTGGAAGTCACCCCAACACGATCCGTACGCGAAGCTTCACGTGGACCGTGGAGGATGGATCGCCGGCCGACACATCTTACACGATCACCTATTCCTGGTGGGTGGAAGGCGTGCGCTGGCCGGTGCTTCACTACAACCGCTACATCCCTTTCAGCGGCAGCGAGTCAGTGACGGTCACGATAATGGAGAACATTCCAACGGTCGGTATCGCCGAACATGAGTTGCTGGGATCCACTGTACGCCCGACCGTCTTCACCGATGTGGTATCGATCGATCTCGAAGAGCCACTTAAGACCGCAGCGACATTGCATGTGATCTCCTTGGATGGACGTCTGTTGCACTCCAGCACCATCCCAGGTGGTTCCATCCGTCAACAGATCGATCTATCATCCATGCCGCCTGGATCGTTGGTGATGACCTTGGAATGCGAGGGCTTGATCGCTACACATCGTCTTGTGCATCTGCGTGAATGAATTAGCCTTTCCTGCACGATCTCGCACGGATGGAGAGCTCGATCTTCGATCCATGCGAGATGGATGCATTTGGTTGACGCTGACCTTGCTCTTGGTCAACACGGTGGCCGCGCAACAGGAAGAGATACTTCTTCAGGAAGCGGGTGTGGAGAACGCTTATCCACGCCTCTTCAATGACGGGAAGCGGATCCTTTACCAGAGCAACCGATCGGGAAACTGGCAATTGTACATTCTCGACATCGCAACGGAACAAAGCACGCGTATCACCAACGATAAATTCAACAACAACTTTCCCGATCTCTCCGCAGACAATGAATGGGTGGCTTTCGTAAGCGATCGCGATGGCAATGAAGAGATCTACATCATGCGTATCGATGGATCGGAATTGAAACGGTTGACGGATGATAAAAGCCGCGACATCCATCCATATTTCAGTCCCGATGGATCGAACATCCTCTTCAACAGCACGCGCGGGAATGGTTCCTTCGATGTATTCCGGATCGATCGCGCCACAGGGAACATCGATCGGATAACGGATACGGCCATGGATGAGACCTGCGCCCGCTACTCACCTGACATGAAGAAGATCGTGATGTTGCAGAACGGGATATCGCAGGATGATGTAGTTGTGCTTGACCGCTCCACTGGTCTGATCGAAAATGTGACGAGGACGCCGAAAGTGCGCGACGGCTGGCCGATGTACAGTGCCGATGGAAGATGGATCTATTACAGCACCATGATCAATGGCCGGCATTCGATCCATCGCTTACGGCCTGATGGTTCAGGTGATGAGACGATGACAACTGCGGCACCCGGTGAAGAAGATGGCCGCGCATTCATCGGTAATGATGGCCGCACGTTGATCTACAACAAGCGCAGGAACGGTGCGATCGATATCCGCCGGATCATGCTGGATCGTTGATGTACCACTGCTTCAGCGAGAGTTGCCGTTCATCATTTCCCGATCGAAAGGAAAGCCGGTTCTCCTAGCTTTGGGAGGCACCATGGCTTCCCGCTGCCCCTATTGCGAAAGCGCCCACTCGCTCCTTTTGGGGAACGTGTTCTGCTCGCGGAACCATCCGGATATGAAGAGCCTGGAAAGCGGAACGCTCTTCATCCGATCGAAGAAGTTGGAGGAGACCGCCGATCATGTTTCACGACTTTCGATCCGCATGATGATCAAGGGGAGCCAATGGTACAATGTAGGTGGAGTGGATCGCGTGGTGCATGAGAACAATTTCCTGGTAGTGGATCAAGGGCAGCATTATCGCACTGCGTTCCAAAGCAATGATCGGGACCAATTCGAGATGGCCGTGGTCGCGTTCAAACCAGGCATGGCCGGGGATGTCTGGCGATCGATGACCTCTCCGGATGACAAATTGCTTGATGATCCCTACCGGCCCACGGATGGCATCGCCTTCATGGAACATACGCACCGCAAGGATCCGTTGGTGCATTCGATCTTCCACCGGTTGAACGCGATGGCCAAAAGCGGGATGATCGCTGAAAAGGAAGATGTCTTCGAGTTGCATGATCGGCTGATGGAACACCTGATCAAGTTGCAGATGAACATCGGCCGGCGCAGCGAGAGCATCAATGCACTTCGTCGTTCCACCCGTCTGGAGATCTGGCGGAGGTTGAACCGTGCGCGCGATCTGATGGAAGCCTGCCCGGAGCGATCGCTCACACTGCCGGAACTTTCATCCGTGGCATGCCTTTCCGAACATCATTTCAAAAGGCTCTTCAAGCAGGCCTTCGGGCAGCCACCGCACAAGTATCTCGTGATGCTGCGGATGAACAAAGCGAAGGAACTATTGACACAACGATGTAGCGTCACCGCAGTTTCGTCGCAAGTGGGCTACACCGATCTGAGCGCTTTCGTCCGTGCCTACCGGCAGTTCCACGGCATTACGCCAGGTATCGACCGCGATTAGCCTTTTCCGCATAGCACGGAACCGTTCATCACTCCCAACTTCGCGAACATGGACCGTATCATCATAGTGCTCGCACTTCTCTTCTCTTCCGCGTCATGCGCACAGGACCTTCCGCGCCGCGCTTTTCTCGGTATACGTATGGAGAACCTGAACGACGATACGCGGCGCATCATGGGTTTGGATGGAACGCAAGCCATACTGATCGCCGACGTGATCCCGAATTCAACGGCGGCCGCCGCGGGCTGGCAGAAGGGCGATCTGCTCATCCAACTTAACGGGACCAGCACAGGCACCATCGATGAGGTGTTTGCAGCGCTTGGCAGGTTGAACAGCGGCGATCAGTTCAGCTATTCGATCCAACGAGGCGGCAAACAACTAAAGGGCAAGGCGAAGCTGAAAGGATGGGCTTTCGAAACGTACCCGGATCTGGAGATGGAATACAGCAGCTTCACCTCGGCCGTCGGTACACAACGATCTGTGATCGCCAAAGGCATGAAGTACAAGGACAGGAAGCTTCCCGTAGTAGTATTCATCGGTGGAATGGGCTGCTATTCGCTGGACACGCCACAGGACACGGCACGAAGTGAAACGCAACTCCTGAATACACTTTCGCGGAATGGATATCTCACCGTTCGCGCGGAAAAACCAGGTATCGGCGATGGCTCCCGCACAAGCAGACCATGCAATGAAGTGAGCCTGTCAGAGGAAACTGAAAGCTATGTCGCGTTGATCCAGCAATTGAAAAAGCGGCCTGATGTGGACAGCACGAACGTCACCATTTTCGGACATAGCATGGGCGGTGTCATCGGGCCGATGATCGCGCAGCGCACACCTGTGCAGAAAGTGATCGCATACGGGACGTTCGGAAGTTCGATGCTCGAGTATCTGCCGAAGACGCGCCGCACCATCGGCGAAGCTTTGGGCTGGGATCTCGATTCCACCGAGAGCTACATCAATACCTTCAACGAGTGCGCCACATGGTATTTCGCCGATCGGATGAGCAGCATGGAAGCGGCGAAAAAACGACCGGAGTGCGCAGAAATGGTGAGCGTATTCGATCTGCGCAGCCGCGCGTTCATGGATGAATTGTACAACACCAATATTGCCGGTCTGTGGCGCGGTTTCCATGGAAAGGCACTATTCCTCTATGGTGAAAGCGACTATGTGGCTGCGAAGGAAGATCACGAGATATTGCAGGCCGTGATGGATCGATATCATCCGGGAAAGGGAACGCTTCAGATCATTCCCGCCACCGATCACGGCATGAATTCCGCTGCCGACTTCCGTGCAGCAGCGCAACAACCTGGACCCTACAACGCCGAAGTGGGCAAGATCGTTCTGGAATGGCTGGCGAAGAACAAATGAGGGGTTGGTGCCGGTCGGCGCTTTTCTCGCTGGCGATCGCCGGAGCGGGAACATTCTTCTGGCAGGCAGCGACGCCCACCACTTTCGATCGTTTCGCTCAGGAATTCACTTCCGCATATGCAGAAATGGATCCCGATCCATATGTGTTGGAGTTCAAGGACAGGCTGGGGAACATTCCTCCGGAGAACATTCTGATCCAACGTCAGCAGTTCTTCCAGCAACAAAAGGATCGTCTCGCTCACTTCGATCGCGAAAAGCTTTCGGAAGACCAACAGTCCGAGGCAGCATTGATCGCCTACATGATCGAACGGCACCAAGAGCAACTGGACATCGAACTGGCATGGTCGAAAGCCGGTAGGCCTGCAGCAACACGGGGACTCGAAGGAATGCCGGAAAAAGACCGTTGGTATCGCTGGCTGATCAAGCGGTACACGAGCACCGGAGTAGCGCCTCAAGAAGTGAAGGAGATCGGTCTGCAGGAGGTCACGCGTTGCAGACAGGAACTTGATCGTCTGGCCACTGAACTTCAACTGTCGCCGGAAGAATTTCTAGAAACCCTTGCATCGGATCTTTCCGTGATCACCGACAAACAACAACTCCTTTCCGGGTTCAACACACTCGACAGTGTGGTACGAATGAACCTGAAGTCATTCATTGAGGTGGATGATATCGATCCGGTTCATGCAATGGAATGGCCAGGTGCCGGTGCCAACACACCACCCGGCATCTATCTACCCATGGAACAGAATCCGTATGGCCACGATGTCTTTCAATTCAACTTCCATGGCGGGCGGTTCAACATCCGGAACCTTGGCTGGCTTTATTTACACGAAGCGATACCGGGTCATCACCTGCAGTCATCGATCCGTCGCAAGCTGCCACACAGCGATCTAAGGGCACATCTTGTAGAAGGCGGAAATTTCGAAGGCTGGGCCTGTTATGTGGAGTATCATGGAGATCTGCTGGGGGCCTATTCCGATCGGTGGCAGGAGGTGGGAAAGTGGGAATGGGACCTGGTACGCTCGGCCCGGCTCGTCCTCGATATCGGCATACATGCAGAAGGCTGGTCGCGCGAAGATGCTTTACGTTACTGGCGAGAGAACATACCCGGGCAGGATGCGATCGCGGAGCGCGAAGTGGACCGTGTAACGGCGATGCCCGGGCAGGTGCTCAGCTACAAGGTGGGCGCGGCAAAGATCGAACAGCTTAAGCATGCATATCTGGAAGCCGATCGCTCACGGACCGACAAGGACTTTCACCTCGCCTTTTTACAGGCAGGACAAATACCCTTGGAAGTGATCGCGAATTACCTCTGAACTGTTCTCGGGGGAGAAGCTCCTGAACTCGTTGGTCGTGTTCCGAAAACAACCTTCTTGCCCTGAACCCCTCACCCCATTTCGAGAACATCGTCCGCACCTGGCGGATCGGAAAGGAGACAACGCTGGAAGGCTTTGCGTTGCTTCATATGTGATGGACAGTTGGAAGCTGTAGCCACCGAACCACCCATGAACGCCTCACCACTGCAAAGCAACGATCCACGGCCCATCCAACGTCTTTTGTTCGATCGAGTTAACAGATGAAGTACGCTTTGGTCCTTCTCCTTTTCATTTCCCGGCTCCATGCGCAGGAACTCGTGCAGAACGGTGACTTCGAGAGCTTCACTTCATGTCCTGATTACGTAAGCCAGATCGATCGTGCGACCGGTTGGAGCCGGCCAACGAATGGTACTTCGGATTACTTCAATGCCTGCTTGAACGTTCCCTTCAGCATGAGCGTGCCGGACAACCAGATGGGAGATCAGGCTGCCCGATCGGGAGATGGCTATGCTGGCTTCTATTGTTTCTACGGGAATTCGGCAGCGGACATCCCAAATGACCTGTATCGCGAATATGTATCGCGGGCGCTCACATCACCGCTTGTTCCCGGCATTACCTATTCCATCGAATTTCATGTCAGCCTCAGCGATGTTTCCAAGTATGCCGTGGACAATATCGGAGCATTGCTGTCGGTGGAACAACCCTATCGCGCCGATGAGCTGGCCATTGAAGCTGAGCCACAGATCACAACAACCAGCAATTCCTTCATTGCGGACAAGGATGGATGGACGAAGATCTCCGGATGCTTCACTGCCGATTCCGCCTATGCCTACATCACCATCGGTTATTTCCTGACCGGGAGTAACGTCGTATACCAGGAGGTCCCTTCGCAATTTCCGCTCGTCCATAACAGCTATTACTACATCGATGATGTGAGCGTATTGCCGATCGAAGAGCCGTCATTGGGGCCGGATATTGAGAGTTGCGAAGCAGTGACGATCGCAGTGCTGGAACCGATGGCGGGTTTACAATACTCATGGAATACGGGCGAGCCGGGCACTTCGATCGTGGTCGATACATCAGGCACTTACTGGGTCACATCGCAGATAGGAGAATGCATCGTGAGCGACACGATCGAAGTGAAGATCCGGGACCGGATGGAATTGGAACCTTCCGAAATGATCCATGACTTCTGCGCCGCACCACAGGTCCATATCCATACCGATGATCTTCCTGCCGGCGCGATGGTGACCTGGATGAACGGATATACGAACGACAGTCTTCTGATCGACCATCCTGGGATCTATTCGTACACTGCGACCTCACCCGATCATTGTCCCGCAGCATCAAGCATCGTCGTGCATGATGAATGCGAGCATCCCGTATACTTTCCGAACGCGTTCACACCGAATGGCGATGGCATCAATGACGTGTTCATACCCGAGTTCGATCCCTGGTCGATGTCCGTCCAATATGCGATCTACGATCGCTGGGGCGCTCATATTTCGACCCCTGAAGATGATGGTTGGAGCGGCGATGGTTTCCCGATCGGTGTCTACCAGGTGCAATACATCACAGAGCACCTTTTTACGAAAAAGAGAAGAAGCGGCCGCGCAACGATCACGCTGATCCGCTGACTAACGCGGCGCGGGATCCACCACTGCAGGTGCTTTCCACTCAATGCCGAATTGAGCCGCATATTCTTTCAATGATCCCAGGCCTACTGATCTACGCCTTTCCTCCACCTTCGCTTCATCCCGTATCGGTTCAATGTATGCACGTCCCTTCAGGTAACCGATCTGTGAACCATATATCTGCTCTTCCCCTTTATTAACAGCCACGCGATCTTCGAGTATGGCCAATTCTGAGGCGCGGGACTTTCCATCAGCGACCGCCTGCCTCATCATGGCCAGATAATATTCCTGCGATCGAACATCGTCATCGCAATGCAGTATCACCAGGAATAATGCCTGGCTCGCCTTGCGGCCCACCTCATTTTCGGAAAGCCAGCCTGCACTATCCAGGATCGCCAACACTCTTATACGATGCCTGGAATCGGACTCCATGGCTCTCTCAATGAGACTGTCCGGCGGTGCAGCCGGGAGATAACTTGAGATCTGCATGCGGACCAATTGATCGGCCTCATACATCTGCTCCAATTCCGCCTTTAGCTTATCCTTTCGACCTACATCCACTTCTTGAGCGGTGAGAAGAGCATTACAGGTCAATGCATATACATTGAACAGAACCTTCAATAGAACCGCTCTATGTACACGTGACTTCATCATGGAACCTGTGCTTAGCTAATATCCATTTATCGATCCAGCTGACACTGAATAACGCCTATCACATAGTGACCCCTCAGGGGATGGGCAGTTTCTTATCATTGAGCCCAGCTGCGAGCAGATACTCCGCCAATTCAGAAGCTCCTCCCCGCTCCGCATGATGCAACAATGTGAGCCCATGAGGCCCCTTGGAATGCAACACGGCAGGATCGAGCTCGATCATCCTCTTCACCAGATCCGTGCGACCCAACATCGCATGAACGAAGATGCTCGCACGCGCGCCTTTTCCGATCAAGTATTGCGCGATCTCCTTGTCACCCACATGGCCCGCCCCATCCAGCGCTGATTCGAAATCGCCGCCGCCAAGATCCCAACTCGCATAGAGCAATCCAGGCTCTTCAGCCAGCATCCGTTGTACTTCTGGAAGGTTGTTATGGCCAGCGCTCACGAATTGCTTCACCAGATCGTCCGGGATGCGGGGAGGTCTTTCTTTTGATCCTTGCGCTTGCACACTCCTGATGCCATATCCAAGAGACGGAACGGCAATGGCTGCGGTCTTGAGAAAATGTCTTCGTTCCATGATCTTCAATTTCACTCCCACCGCAACGCCTTCACCGGATCCGTCTGCGCCGCACGCACCGCCCGGAAGCTCACCGTAGCCGCCGCGATCAACAGCACCACGAGACCCGCGCCCACGAACACCACCGGATCGATCGATGTGCGGAAGGCGAATGTCTCGAGCCAGCGCTGCACACCGTACCACGCCAGCGGAACGGCGATCACCGATGCAAGCACCACCAGTACCAGGAAATCGCGTGTCACCAGGTAAGTGATCTGGCCCGTCTCCGCACCGAGCACCTTGCGGATCCCGATCTCACGTGTGCGTTTCTGCGCGGTCCACGAAGCAAGTGCGAAGAGCCCAAGACAGGCGATGAACACCGCGAACAACGAGAACAGACCCACCAGTTTCGCAAGCTTGCCCTGCGCATCGTACTGCTCATCCAGCTTCTCGTCCAGCCACTGGTACTCGAACGGATACTCCTGCGTGTGCTCTTTCCACAATGCTTCCGTCTGGGCGATGGTGTTCGATGGATCGCCGG
>JAEZAU010000026.1 GCA_023430325.1 Bacteroidota bacterium
CGCGGTACCGGCCTCGGGGATCGGATTGATCTCAACGATGCGGCCGCCATTCGCACGGCATTTCTCCAACGCCGAAAGCATGCGCGGATGGTTCGTACCGGGATTCTGGCCGATCACTAAGATCAGCTTGGAGACATGGATGTCCTCGAGTGTAACCGTTCCCTTGCCGATCCCGATCGTTGCGGCAAGGCCGACGCCGGAACTCTCGTGACACATGTTGCTGCAATCGGGCAGGTTGTTGGTGCCGTACATGCGTACGAACAGTTGGTAGAGGTATGCCGCCTCGTTGCTCGCGCGTCCGCTGGTGTAGAAGATCGCTTCGTTGGGAGAAGCAAGTGCGTTCAGCTTTGTGGCGATGTGAGCGATCGCTTCGCTCCAGCCGATCGGCTCGTAATGTGAACTTCCTTTTCGAAGGATGAACGGCTCGGTGAGACGTCCGCTTTTGCCGAGCTCGAAGTCGCTCCATTCGCTGAGTTCCTCAACGGAATGTTGCGCGAAGAATTCCCGATCGACACGTTTGGTGGTGGCTTCCTCCGCGATCGCCTTTACGCCGTTCTCACAGTACTCCCCCAAGAGGCTGCGATCCTCCGGATCGGGCCATGCGCAACCCGGACAATCGAAGCCGCCCTTCTGGTTCATGCGGCTGAGGATCTTGATGCCGTCGATCACGCCGGTCTCTTCGCGCAGGTGTGCGATGGAGTTGATCACCGCAGGAATGCCTGCTGCTTTCGTTCTCCGATCGGAAAGTCGAAGGCCGGTGTGTTTCGGCGGCGGGATGAGGGTGAGGTTGCGAGGGTTCACTTATCGCTTCCGATTTGGATCGTATTCCGATCGAGCCATTCCTTGAGCTGATCCACATCCATCTTGCCGGTCGCAACGAGGATCACAAGATCATATCGCTCATCTTCATTCGCTGAAATATCCAAACCTTCTTTCTGAAGAAGTAACCGTCCGAGAACGTATCCAGTTCGCTTGTTGCCATCGATGAATGGATGTCCCGTAATTATGCCATGCATTACTGCAGCCGCTTTGGCCGTTGCAGACGGGAATAGATCTTCACCACCAAAAGTCGCAAAGGGACGGTTCAATGCCGCATCAAGAATTCCTGCATCCCTAATGCCATGCGATCCGCCGAATCGCCGGATCATCATGGAATGATAGAACTCGGCCTCTGCGCGTTGGATCATTGAGCAAGCCGGTGTAGGAGTGCCGAATCCTCTTCGATGTTCTTGAAGAATTGCGACAAACGACCAAGTTTCTCCTTGTCGGCACCTTGAAGTGCTTGGAGGAAATCCAAGATCTCGCGAAGCATTTCTTCCGGTGCTTCATCAGGAACAGCAACCGCTGCTTCAGCTATGGCCTGCTTAAGCTGTTTGGTGGTCATGACCCAAAGTTATTCGATCGCACGATCATCTGGCCGGATGTTGCGTGAGCGATAGGAGCGGCACCCCGCAGCAGCGAGGAGTACAGCGGATAGCGCGACGGCGTGCATTCAACGCCGGCACGCCCAAAAGACCTGATCAATCATGGACGCCTGAAAGCCAGGAACCGCCCTGCATACCATTGGTTGCACCAGCGACCTTCTCCGTTGTCTCGAGCGGTGTCTCTATCCGCAGGATGTGCACCGGCATTTCGTGCGGTCGTAACTCTACGAAATTCCATGCGCCCTGCCAGGTATAGCGATGGCCGCTCAACAGGTCATGCACTTCATAGCGCTGCTCCCCGGTGATGCCGAGCTCGGTGAGGGGCACCTGCACCCAACCACCCTGAGTGTGATGCGGATCGAGGTTGACGACGACGATGAGCCGGTTGTCCAGACCATCATTCCACTTGGCGTAACACAGCAACTGATCATTATCGCCACCGCCGATCGCGATGTTCCAGGTGGTCTGCAATGCTGGATTCTCCCGGCGGATACGATTCAGTTGAGTGATGACCTCGCGGATCTTGGTACGCCGATCCCAGTCCCAATGCTTTATCTCATACTTCTCACTGTCGAGATATTCCTCTTTTCCGGTGATCGGATCGGCAAGACCGAATTCATAGACCGGTCCGTAAAGTCCGTAATTGGACGACATTGTGCCGGCCATGATGACCCGCGCAATGTGTGCCGCCTCACCTCCTGTCTGTAATACTGGCGGGTTGATGTCAGGCGTGTTGGGCCAGAAGTTCGGGCGGAAATATTCCCGCATATCGGTGCGGGTGAGCTCTGTAAGGTATTGGCGGAAGTCCTCCACCGTATGACGCCATGTGAAGTAGGTATACGATTGTGTGAACCCGATCTTGGCAAGTCGCTCCATGACCCGCGGCCGCGTGAACGCCTCAGAGAGGAAGATGACCTGCGGATGTTCCTTGTGGATCTCGGCGATGCACCATTCCCAGAAACCGAATGTCTTGGTATGCGGATTATCGACGCGGAAAATGTTCACGCCCTGTTCTATCCAATGATCGAGGATGCTTTTGAGCTCACGCCAGAGGCCGCGCCAATCATCTGTCTCGAAATTCACCGGCAACACATCCTGATACTTTTTCGGCGGATTCTCGGCGTACTGTACAGTACCATCGGGCCGCCACTTGAACCACTCCGGGTGCTCCTTCACGTACGGATGATCGGGCGAACATTGGATCGCAAAGTCCAGCGCCACTTCGACCCCGTTCTCGTTCGCCTTCTCCACGAACGATCGGAAGTCTTCGAGCGAACCCAATTCCGGGTGGATCGCCTTATGACCACCTTCCGCAGCACCAATGGCCCAGGGTGAACCGGGCTCACCGGGCTGCGACTTCACATTATTGTTCTTCCCTTTCCGGAATGCCTTTCCGATCGGATGGATCGGTGGCAGGTAGACCACATCGAAACCCATTTCAGCAATGCGCGGCAATATGCGTTCGCAATCCTTGAATGTTCCATGGCGGCCAGGCTCGCGTGCGGTGCTTCGCGGAAAGAACTCGTACCAGCTGCTGAAGAGCGCCTTGTGCCTTTCTACCTGTACTTGTAGTACCTTATCATAGCGCGTCTCATTATCGCGCCAGGCGTTCATGATCTCGGCAAGTTCAGGATCGCCCGCTAGTTCAACTCCGGCCTCAGCAGCGAGCCCATTGTCGAACTGCCCTGCATATTGCAACAGACGTTTCTTCACAGCGGCTTTTGTAGCGGTGGCAGCAGCATTCATCTGCACGGCACCGATCTTCAGCTCCACGGCAATATCCTGCCCTGCTTCGTACTTCTTTTTTAGACCTTTCTGCCAGGTGCTGAAATGATCCACCCAGCCCTTCAGCGTGTATTCATATGTGCCTATCTCCTGTGGCACGAAAGTCCCCTGCCACCGATCGTTACCCAGAAATCGCATGGGCACTTCGGTCCACGCACGCTTCTTCATATTGCGATAAAGCAGTACCGCCTTCACTTCGTCATGTCCATCGGAGAATACATCGGCGGTGACCACGACCGGTTCTCCCACCACACGTTTGATCGGGTATTGCCCACAGTTCACCTGCGGCATCACGTTCTCGATCACCACCCTTTGCTTTCCCTGCGATCCTGTCATTCCTGTTATGCATTAAGCGCCCGCCATATCCATGGAAGCGAGCAATATCAAGACTTTCCAAGTACGAAGCTAACACATGCTGAAAGGGGTTTGGGCGTGCCGCCGACCGCCGCGCGATACGCGTCTGTCGCCGTCGGGCCAACGCTTCAAGTCCGCACTCGCAAAGCCTCGCTTGCGGGCTTTCCGCTCATGTCCCTCACGCAAGGATCGTCATCTGTGATAATGATCCGCAACGCATCCACTTAGCTTTGGTCTTCACTTTGCCTATCGGCCCATTCATCATTTAGTGCACCTATGCCATTGGTTACAGCAGAGCAGACCGTTACACCTACATCCACGAATTTCAGGGCTATCGGCGCACATTACGAGCAGGGAAGAGACGTCAATTTCACGGTGTGGGCACCCTTCGCGCAGCGCGTACAATTGGTATTGCATGATCCCGATCGGCGGGAGTTGGACATGCACGGCAATGCCATGGGATACTGGTCGATCAGCTTATCAGACATTTCACCGGGTTCGCGTTACATGTTCAAGCTGAACGGCGAAAAAGAACGGCCTGATCCAGCCTCCTGCTCTCAACCGGATGGCGTTCACAAGGCATCTGAGATCGTTGATCATTCGGCGTATGCCTGGAGCGATGGTGCATGGCGAGGAATGCCGATCGAACGTATGATCATCTACGAGTTGCATGTCGGCACTTTCAGCGATGCCGGTACGTTCCAAGGTGTCATCGATCGGCTTCCTGATCTCGTGGATCTAGGCATAACGGCGATCGAGATCATGCCTGTGGCACAGTTCCCCGGTGAGCGCAATTGGGGTTATGATGGCGTCTATCCTTTCGCGCCTCAGAACAGTTATGGCGGCCCTTCGGGTCTGAAAAAGCTGGTTGATGCGTGTCATCATTGCGGTATCGCCGTCATCCTCGATGTGGTCTACAACCATCTCGGTCCTGAAGGGAATTATCTTAATGACTTCGGGCCGTACTTCACTGATAAATACAATACGCCGTGGGGCAGCGCGCTGAATTTTGATGATGCACATAGCGATCATGTCCGCAACTTCTGGTTCCAGAATGCGCTCATGTGGCTTCGCGACTACCACATTGATGGTTTGCGGCTCGATGCTGTGCACGCCATCCTGGACACCGGCGCGAAACATTTCTTGAAAGAGCTGAATGAACATGTGGATCGCCTTTCGAAAGAGACCGGGCGACAGTACGTGCTTATCGCAGAAAGCGACCAGAGCGATCGACGGCTCCTTGATCCTGTGGAGAAAGGTGGATTCGCGCTCGAAGGTCAATGGATGGACGATCTCCATCACGCCATCCATACTATGATCACCGGTGAACGCGACGGCTATTACATGGATTTTGGCGAAGCGCATCATCTGGTGAAGGCATTGAGGAATTCCTTCGTTTACAACGGGACCTATTCGCCTTACCGCCAACGAACCATCGGTAGTGATGCCACTGATGTGCCTGCAAAACAGTTCGTGGTCTGCATCCAGAACCATGATCAAGTAGGCAATCGCATGCTTGGTGAACGTCTCACGCAACTCGTGTCGCATGACATGCTCAAAGTGGCGGCCGGCCTGTATCTATTATCGCCATATACGCCAATGCTGTGGATGGGTGAAGAATATGGCGAGGAGAACCCGTTCCTGTATTTCGTCAGCCACACCGATCGCGGACTGATGGAAGCTGTTCGCAAAGGCCGCCGTGAAGAATTCGCTGATCTCAACTGGAAAGAAGAGCCTCCGGACCCGGGGGCCGAGGAAACTTTCATGAAGTCGAAACTTCAGCATGGCTGGGAACGTAATTCAAGACAACGCGAACTGCGTGAATTCTACAAGATGCTCATCCACTTGAAGAAGACTGCGCCTGCATTGATCGCTGCGGATAAACAGCATCTGCATGCGGAATTCACCAATGACGATGCCGTGCTTCACATGATCCATTCAGCCGTCTCTCCGTATGTGTACGCGATCTTCAACATCAGCGATCGATCACAACAAGTTGAGATCATCCGTGGACAGGCCGCACGATGGCAATTGATCCTTGACTCCGCGGAATACAAAGAGCGCCCCACCGACGTTAATACCCATACGATCATCGATCTGAAGGACAACATCGTTCTTGCCCCGGCATCAATGATCGTTCTACACGAACTTGCGGACTGAATGAACCGTTACATCTGCATACACGGACACTTTTACCAGCCGCCACGTGAGAATCCGTGGTTGAACGAGGTCGAACTCCAGGAATCGGCGCACCCGTTCCATGATTGGAACGAGCGGATAACCGATGAATGTTATGCCCGCAACGCGCGCTCGCGGATCCTTGGTCCTGATGGTTCCATCGTGGACATCATCAACAATTACGCTTTCATGAGCTTCAACTTCGGCCCCACCTTGCTGGAGTGGATGGAGAAGAAAGCACCCGATACCTACGCTGCGATCCTGGAGGCCGATCGTGAAAGTCAACGACATTTTTCAGGCCATGGATCGGCGATCGCGCAGGCATACAACCACATGATCCTGCCGCTGGCGAACGAGCGCGACAAGGAGACCCAGGTGATCTGGGGTATCCATGATTTTCAGAAGCGCTTTGGCCGCCTTCCGGAAGGCATGTGGCTGGGTGAAACGGCGGCGAACACCGAAACACTCGAGGTGATGGCGCGTCACGGGATCAAATTCACGATCCTTTCGCCCTATCAAGCGAAACGAGTAAGACGGATCGGCGATCATCATTGGCACGATGCAACAAATGCGCGCGTTGATCCCAGAAAACCATATGTCTGCAAGCTTCCATCGGGAAGCCAGATCGTATTGTTCTTCTATGATGGACCTGTTTCGCAAGGTGTAGCCTTTGAACGTCTGCTCACGAGCGGAGAAAAGTTCGCAGGAAGATTGACCAGCACGTTCGATCCGAACGATCGCGAGCCGCAGATCATGCACATCGCCACCGACGGCGAAACATACGGTCACCATCATCGCTATGGTGAAATGGCCCTCTCCTATGCGTTGCATCACATGACCAAGGAGAAGATGGCGAAGCTCACGATCTACGGTGAGTTCCTGGAAAAGCATCCGCCTGCTCATGAGGCGGAGATCATCGAGGACACTTCATGGAGCTGCTACCACGGTGTGGAGCGGTGGCGGAGCAATTGCGGCTGCAATACCGGAGGCAACAACTGGCACCAGGAATGGCGTGGGCCTCTGCGCTACGCCTTCGATCGGGTACGCGATGCCGTGGCACCGATGTACGAGGAAGAGATGCGCAAGCTCGGGGCCGATCCATGGGCGGTGCGCAATGCCTACATCGAAGTGATCATGGACCGCTCCGAGAAGAACGTGCGCCGGTTCATGAAGCAACATTGCGATCGCGAACTCGATCGGCAACAACAGATCAACTTCCTGCGGTTGCTTGAAATGCAGTACCACTGCATGTTGATGTACACCAGTTGCGGCTGGTTCTTTGATGAGGTCACCGGGATCGAGTCGGTGCAGGATATTTTCTATGCGGCACGTGCCATCCAATTGGCCAGAAGTATCAACGGGATCGATCTGGAACCCGAATTCATCAGCCTGCTGGAAAAGGCTCCGAGCAATATCAAAGACTTCGGGAATGCCGCCAACGCCTATCGATCGTTCGTCAAGCCTTCCATCCTCGACCTTATCCGTGTGGGTGCGCACTATGCCGTATCCTCGCTTTTCGCAGATGATCCGGAGGATCTGGAACTATACAGCTACAAGGCCACCTCGGAAGATTACGAGCTTTTCGAAGCAGGTCACCAGAAGCTTGCGATCGGCAAGGTGAACATCCGATCGAAGATCACCTGGAGCGAACAACGCATCACCTTCGCTGTGCTGCATATGGGCGATCATCAACTTTATGCCGGCGTGCGCGAGTTCATCAGCGATGAAGCATTCCATGCCATGCGATCCGATGTTTCCGCAGCTTTTGTCAAGGGCAATGTGAGCCGGGTGCTCATGAACCTGGACAAGCATTTCGATGAGGACAGCAGTTATTCGTTCTGGCACCTGTTCAAAGATGATCAGCGCAAGATCCTCACCAGCGTGCTGGAACCCACCATCCGCAACATCGAGGATCGTCTGGAGCGTGAATTCGACAGCCACTACCCGTTGATCACCGCCATGACCGATATCAATGTGATGTTGCCGGCGGCATTGCAAGTGACGATCGAGCACATCATCAACGCGAAGCTCGAGCACCAGTTCAAAGCAGCACGTCCAAAGCCGAGAACGATCAAGAACCTGCTGGATGAGGCAAAGCGCTTGAACGTGCAACTTCGTAAAGAGGATCTGGAATACGAAGCCGCGCAACAGGTAACACGTCTGTTGATCGACCTGGAGAACGATCCTCATGACCCCAACAAGATCGTACGGCCCTTGAAGTTCCTTCGCGTACTGCAGGAATCTCCCTTACAGCCCGATTACTGGCAGGCGCAGAACATCGCCTTCAAGCTGAAGAACACGATCTACAAGGACCACATGAAAGAAGGGGGTGATCCGGATTGGCAACGGCGCCTGGGCAAACTCTACTCACGATTGAAGATCCGCGAGAATGGTGTGATGCAGCCCGCTTGACCGGCAGGCATTCACTTGCCTTCCGGTCATTGTAACTTCATATCGAATACTATGGCAGGGTCCATGCCCTGCAACATCCTCTTCGACATTCATTTCATATTCCTCGAATGCCCTATATTCCTGATGCGACCTATCGCATTCAACTGACCCCTGAGTTCACGCTAAGGCATCTTCGCGAGCACCTCGACTATTTGCGCGAGCTTGGGATCAGCACCATCTACGCGGCGCCCTTCTTCAAGGCACGTACGGGAAGCACGCATCGTTATGACGTAGCTGAGGCACATCGGATCGGTCCTGACCTTGGCACGCTTGAAGAGTTCGATGATATCGCGAAATATCTGCGCAAGCATGGCATGGGCTGGTTGCAGGACATCGTACCCAACCACATGGTCTTTCATCCAGAGAACCTATGGTTGATGGATGTGCTCGAGAAAGGGCGCCGATCGGAGTTCAGCCGCTTCTTCGACATCAATTGGGAACATCCGGATCTCGATGGAAGACTGATGGTACCGTTCCTCGGCGAGCCGTTGGAAAAAGTGATCGACCAAAAGCAACTCGAGTTCGTGTTCGATCGGAACGGTTTCCGCTTCAAATACTTCGACAGCCCTTATCCGGCAAGCCTTACCGTTTACGGCCGGGTGCTGCAACAAGTGCTTCAGAAGATCGGAACGGGCGAAGATCGGAAAGTCCTGCAGGAGATCATCGCATCCATGGAGAAAGTGCTCCATTCACCATCCATCGACGCCCTTGAATGGGAACGGATGCGATCGGAGATGATCGGCTCGTTCGATCAACGGCCCGTCTTCAGGAATGCTTTGGATGCAACGTTGGCCGAGATCAATGGATCGCCTGAAAAACTCGATGCCCTGCACAGCGACCAGTACTATCGTCTATGCTGGTGGAAGGAAACTGAAGAACGGATCAATTACCGCCGCTTCTTCACCATCAATGAGCTGATCTGCCTGCGCATGGGCAAGCGCAAGGTGTTCGACAAGTACCACCAGTTCATCAAAGTGCTCTGCGACCAGGACCTCGTCCAGGGACTTCGTATCGATCACATTGATGGACTTTACGGACCCACGACGTATCTGCAGCGGCTCCGTGAATTGGCCGGGCCCGATCGGTATCTGGTGGTGGAGAAGATCCTTGAAGGCCATGAATCCCTGCCGGAGAACTGGCCCGTACAAGGCAACAGCGGCTATGATTTTCTCGCATGGGTGAGCAACCTGTACACAGACCCACAAGGTGAGAAGAAGCTGACGAGGCTGTACCGCAAATTCGTTCCGCAAGCTCCATTGGATTACGAAGCGCTGGTGTTCGAGAAGAAGTCCTTCATCCTTCGCGATCAGATGGCGGGCGAACTGGAGAACTTGCTGCGGGTGCTAAAAAAGCGTGAATTGTTGAACGGCGATGTACCGATCGAACAATGGCGTGAAGCACTTGCCGTGATGCTCGCTTCATTCCCTGTCTATCGGATCTATGTGGATCGCTTTCCGCTGGATGAACTCTCACAGCGCGTGTTGGATGAGACGTTCGATTGCGCCTTGCGTTACGCTCCTCAATATGAATTGGAGCTAGATCATTTGCGATCGCTCTTCGAGCGCGACCCGGATGACACCGAGCAGCGGATCGAACAGAAATTATTCTTCCTGAAACGCAGCCAGCAGTTCACCGGACCGCTGGCTGCGAAAGGTGTGGAGGATACGGCCTTCTATAATTACAATCGTCTGCTGGCGCTGAATGAAGTGGGGAACAGTCCGGAACTTTTCCATCTTAAACGCCGCGATTTCCATGAGTTGATGCAATACAAATTGCGGACGTATCCACATTCCATCAACGCCACCGCAACGCACGATACGAAACGTGGTGAAGGTTCACGCATGCGCTTGCAGGTGCTCAGCGAGATGCCCGAGGAATGGGAAGATCACGTAATGCAATGGACCGATATCATCCGGAAGACCACGCCAAAGGAAATCCCGACACCGAACGATCTCTATTTCATGCTACAGACACTGGTCGGTGTGATGCCGATAGATGGGCATGTGGACGATACGTTGGTGTCCCGGGTGCGGGAATACTTGATCAAGGCTTTCCGCGAAGCGAAGGTGAACACCAACTGGAGCAAGCCGGATGAGACCTACGAGAATGCCGTGAAAGATCTTGTGGAAGGACTGCTGATGAAGAACACGGAATTCATGCATGCCTTCAGACCGTTCTTCCATAAGGTTGCGCATTATGGCTGGATCTACTCGTTGTGCCAGACGATGCTGAAGCTCACCTGCCCGGGTGTTCCTGATATCTACCAGGGCACCGAACTCTGGGACCTGAGCCTTGTGGATCCAGATAATCGCAGGCCGGTGGACCTCGATCTACGCAGACAGTACTTGATGGCTTTGAAGGAGGCAGAAGGCCGATCGATGTCGCGACTGCAGCAAAGTCTATTGCAGGACCCGATCGATGGGCGCGTGAAACTTTACCTGATCCAGAAGGTGCTCGGGGTGCGCAAGCAGCTGAAGGAACTTTTCGATCACGGCAACTACTCACCGCTCCTCTTCACCGGAAGATTCAACGATCATGTAGTGGCGTTCACCAGGCAGTACAACGATCAATGGTGCAGTGTGCTGGTACCGCGTCTGCTCGCGCAAGTGATCGCACCAGGTGAATTACCGTTGGGCCGTGAGATCTGGGGCGATACGGGTTTCATTCTGCCGGAAGGATCGCTGAAAAGATGGCGGAACATCTTCAGTGAGGGTCCAGTGCTTGAGACAGGTGGCGATGGTGGAATGATCGTGGGCGATGTGTTCCGATCATTTCCAGTGGCGTTGTTGATCGGGGAAGCGGAGCGAACAACGTGATGATCATACAATGCGCCAGCGCGTTAGCGATAGCAGCGGAAAGCCCGCACCGCAGGGCGGACTTGCAGCGAATAGCGCGACCCGCAGGGGAACGCCCAAAAACCTTCAACAGTAAAAGGCATCCGATCGATGTGATATGATCTTTGCCCGCTTCAATTGAACTTTCACAGAACTTGATGATCATTCCTCAACGCAGCAGCGGTATCCTGCTGCACATCACATCACTGCCCGGCGCATACGGCATCGGCGATCTCGGTCCTGAAGCGTATCGGATGGCCGATCTGATGCAACTCGCTGGGCAACGTTACTGGCAGATATTACCGCTCAACCCCACCGAGATCGGCATGGGCAATTCGCCCTATAGCAGCCGCAGCGCTTTCGCGGGAAATCCGCTGTTGATCTCGCCCGATCTATTGTTGAAGGAGAACGTGATCGGGAAGAGCGATCTCAAGGATGCACCAAAAAGCACCGATCGAGTGGATTTTTCGCAGGCCGCAGAGTTCAAGAAGACGATCTGGGATGCCGCTTATCGCAATTTACGATCAGGCAAGTGTGATCATCTGCGCGACCCGTTCGATCGGTTCCAAAAAGAGCATTCGGCGTGGCTGCAGGACTATTGCCGCTTCGCTGTGTTCAAGGAACATTTCGGCAACAGGAGCTGGGTGGAATGGGACGAAGCCATCAAACACCGCGAGCCGGCCGCGATGCGCGCGTTGGAGGAACGGTTGAACGATCGGATCGAATATGAAGCATTCCTTCAGTTCCTCTTCCACCGGCAATGGGAAGCGCTGCGCACATATTGCGATCAGCACGACGTGCACTTCTTCGGGGACATGCCTTTCTATGTGAGCCATGACAGTGCCGATGTGTGGAGCAACCCGCACTACTTCAAGCTGGATCGCGATGGCCGACCCACGCTTGTCTCCGGTGTGCCGCCGGATTTCTTCAGCGAGACCGGGCAATTATGGGGCACACCGGTCTTTGATTGGGCCGAACTTGCAAAGCACGGCTACGATTGGTGGATGCGCCGCATCGATCACAACCTGAAACAATTCGGGTTGCTGCGGCTCGATCATTTCCGAGCAATGAGCGCGTACTGGGAGATCGAGGCCGGTGAAAGGACCGCGAAGAACGGACGCTGGGTGAAGAGTCCTGGCAGTGAGATCCTCGGCAAAGTGAAGGCGAAGTACGATCCCATGCCGATCGTGGCCGAAGACCTGGGCGAGATCGATGAGCCCGTGCGTGAACTGATGCGTGAATTCGATCTGCCCGGCATGCGCCTGCTGATCTTCGCCTTCATCGATGATATCGCTTTTGAAAGTTCATTCCTGCCGCACAACCACATCCAGAATTGCATCGTGTACACCGGCACGCATGACAACGAACCCGTGCGCGCGTGGTATGAAGCGGCCACCGAAAAAGAGAAGGACCAGCTCACGCGATACACCAATGATGATGTGAGCAAGAAGAACGTGCATGAGGTCATGATCCGCCTTGCGTTGCAAAGCGTGGCTCAACTCACGGTGGTTCCCATGCAGGATGTGCTCGGCCTTGGCAAAGAGGCCACAATGAACAAGCCGGGCACCAGCGA
>JAEZAU010000029.1 GCA_023430325.1 Bacteroidota bacterium
TCACATCCTGTATCGACCAGTCCGGAGATCACCTTTCTGCTTGGAGTGCAGGTTTCCGCGTACCTGTAATGAATTGGTCCGATCTGTTCCTTTTCAATAGTGGATCCATCCTTGGCCCGGATCCAGCGCTCACTGATCTACATTTCATATCCTGTTCATCCAGATCCGCCAACATCATGATCGGTATACGTTGCATTTCGATCGGCACTATGTTCTTCATCGCGATCGGCACTTCTGCCCAGTCACTCCAATGGGCACGTTCAATTTCCGCGGCCGGCCAGGAGATCGCCTACTCAGTGGCCGTTGACGGTACAGGTGCCGTGATCACCGTGGGTACGTTCATTGTGGTCACCGATCTCGATCCCGGGCCAGGCATCTTCAACGTAACTCCCAACGGAAGTTCGGACATCTTCATCCAGAAATTGGATGCCGACGGCCTTTTCCTGTGGGGCGGATCGATCGGTGCGGCCAATGCCGACGTGCCCTATGGTGTGGCGATCGATGCCGACAACAACATCGTGATCACCGGTACGGTACATGGCACGCTGGATATCGATCCCACAGCAGGAAGCCTGGTGCTCACCACTAACTCCAATTCGTACGACGTGCTGGTGGTGAAGCTGGGCCCTGGCGGGACATTTCTCTGGGGCCGCTTGTTCGGTGGCCTTGCGAACGATACGGGCCGTGGCATAACAGCCGATGCAAGTGGCAATGTCGTTACCGTGGGCGTGATCGGCGCTGCTGCGGACCTTGACCCGGGCATTGGCGTAGCTACGGTTGGCGGGAATGGAATGCAGGACGCCTTCGTACAGAAAATGGATCCGAACGGTAATTTCCTGTGGGGCCATGCGGTAGGTGGCACCGCCAACGATCTGGCCTATGCAGTGGCCGTGGACAACGCAGGTGCGGTGCATGTGACCGGTGAATTCAGGAACACGATGGATCTCGACCCCGGTGCTGGTGTGCAGATCGTGACCAGTGCCGGTGCGGAGGATATCTTCAACTTGAAGCTGAACAGCTCAGGTACTTGGGTGTGGGGCCATCGCATCGGCGGAACGAGCAGCGAACGCAGCCGCTCGATCGCTGCTGGAAATGACGGTAGCGTGGTGATCACCGGCAGGCTCATGAGCGCAACGGACATGGATCCGGGGCCGGGTTCTTTCGTCCTACCTGCGAGCTTTTTCGAGGATGCCTTTGTCCTTAAGCTCGCTCCCGACGCCACGTTCATCTGGGCTTTCCTGCTGGAAAGCTTTATCAACGAAGGGCTCGATCTGGCCGTGGACCAGCAGCACAATGTTTACGTGACCGGCGTGTTCGGAGGCACCTTGGACATCGATCCCGGACAGGACACACTGAACATCATCAGCAACGGAGCCAGTGACATCTTCCTGATCTCCTATAGTGCTTCCGGCGCATTGAATTGGGGCATGAACATCGGCAGTGGCGCCAACGATATCGGCAATACTGTTGCCCTCTCACCCACCAACAGCATCCACATCGCAGGAGAGTTCCGCAACACCATGGACATGGATCCCGGCGGGAACACGATGCTGCTTACGGCAACGATGCAGGACGGTTTCGTGGCGAAGTACGACAAGCCCGATTGTGAAGGCGTGTTCGTTCAACTGAAAGCGATCCTCGATGGACCATTCGACCCGACGGCTTTCCCGCCATGGATGAATGCCGATCTCCGCCAGGCCGGGCTGATCCCCCTGAACGAACCCTATACCGCCATGGGCCATGTGCTTGAAGAGCCCGCGACCACAACAACGAATGCGTTCGTAGAGACCGGCGGCAATGCATTGGTGGATTGGGTGGTGGTTGAATTGCGCGATCCTGCGGATCCTGCAACGGTGATCGCGGCGCGCGCGGGTTTCATCCAGCGCGATGGAGATGTGGTCGCCGTGGATGGTGTGGGGCCGGTCGGTTTCTGCGTGGGGAGCGGCATGTACCATGTAGCCCTGCGGCATCGCAATCACCTCGGTGTGATGACCGCCGATCCTGTGGCGCTTGCCAACCCACCGATCACCATCGATCTGCGTGATCCCGGTACGGTTGTCTTCGGCACCAACGCACGGCGTGACCACAACGGCACCATGGTACTTTGGGCGGGGAATGTCACCACGAACAATTTCGTTTCCTACACCGGTGCCAACAACGATCGCGATCCGATCCTGGCGGCCATCGGCGGTGTGGTGCCCACCGATGTGGCTTCAGGCTACATGCAGGAGGACGTGAACCTGGACGGGCTGGTGAAGTACACAGGTCCCAGCAACGACCGTGATCGGGTGCTGATCACCATCGGAGGCATTATTCCAACGGCCACGCGCGTGGAACAATTGCCCTGATCAGTTGGTCCACACAGCATAGCCTTTGCGGCGCAATTCCATCGCCAATCCCTTCTCCACCTCCAGCGCCTCCTGCCGGGAGAGCGGACCGATATCCCGGTAAAGGCTCGGCCGCAGATACAGACCATATTTGCGCACGATCGATGAAGAAAGGTTGTGCCCTTTTGCATTGCGATGACCACTGATGTGCTGCTGGAAACGTTCCTCCGGCGTTTTGCTCGTCATGCCCACATACAGGCACTGCAACATTCCGTTGAACTGCGGATTCGCCTCCCGGAAACGGCGATGTTCATTGAAGACCTTCCGGCTGAGCTCGATCACATAGACGGTGTAGACCGCGGGCATCGATCGCAAAGCTCCATCGGCAACTGTTCATGCTGCCGGACCTTTCGGCCGTAATGCTAACAGGATCGGTCCAGCTGTGATCCGGCCCTGTGGTGGGATCGGCGGTTGACAACTCCTGCAGCAGGTATCTGAAGCAAGCCATGCGATCGGCCAACTTTGCCTCTCCAAAAGCCACGAACATGGATTCGAAAGAGAAGAGCGAGCCCGTTGTGGAGGAACCATCGGAACTGTCCCCAAAAGCGCTCATGTTCAGGCAGATCAAAATGCGCGAGCGCCTGTATGAGCTGGAGGAAGAACAACCCGGCCCGATCTGCATTCCGGAAGAGGATGGTGGAGATGTGAAGTGAGAAGGGCGGGTAGCGAGATCATGGATCTGCCCTCACTCTCGATACGGCCTGCACGGAGATCAGCTTGGAAGCATCCAAGAACTGCTTGCCATCGAAACGATACGCCATCAACGCACCCGCTTTCGCCACACTAAAATCCAGGCAGCAGATGTTGCTGCGCATGATCGCAGGGTGCGGATGCTGGAGCCAGTAGTGGCCGAAGAAGACGGGCCGTTCGTGTTCGGGATAGATGAAGCCATCGGCATGGCGCCGATCGGTGACGGGTATGTGGGCGAATTTCGGAGCAGGCAGAACGCTGGGTTCTGCAAAGGACTTCCCTATCAGATCTTCCCACCAACGAATGCGCACTTCGTTGCGGCTGTGGCCATACTTGTCCTCAAAAGTGAGATCACCCGGTACTGAAAGTTCTTTTCCTTTTAAGATCTCTTCAACAGCCACGTGAAGCGCCGAACCTTTCACCACCGATCGACTGAGGAATTCATCCGTCAACCCTGATCGCAGTTCATCACGAAGCAGTGCGATATGCCGATCATCCCAGCAGGCATGTACCGCGCGGAATTCCGGTTCTTCATGGAACAGCGGCAGGGTGCGGAACCAAGTCAAATGATCGTTCCATTCTTCCGGCAGATCCTTGAACTGCCTCAAGGTCGCTTCGTGCTGCTCTTCTTTTTCTTCCGTATGCGGTCGCAGATAGCCTCCCTTTCCATCTTCCACGCTCCAGCATAATGCATTGAACTCATGATTGCCCATCAACGCGATCGCCTGGCCTTGATCCACCATGGCCCGTACGATCTGCAGAACTTCCCGGATGTGATCTCCCTTGTCGATGTAGTCACCGAGGAAGAGCACCTTGCGGTTGGGATGGCGATAGGCACCGTTGCTGTGCGCATAGCCGAGTTTGTGCAACAACTCCTTCAGCTCGATCGCGTGGCCGTGGATGTCTCCGATGATGTCGTAGGCGGGGGCGGGCATGGTGTGAAGATCGGGAGTGGAGACGACAAAGGGTGACGAGGTCAAGTTTCGATCGAAATGCTCAGCCAATCCTCTTCGACCGTGCCATTCAACACCTTCGCTGCCAGCAATTCCCGCTTTCTTTTCACATCGAAGGTGACGGCGATGCCCAGCAAGCCTTTGTATTCGCTGGTGTATTCCTGCAGCCGCTGGATGTCGTAATTGAAGAACTCGCGGGAGTTCACCTTCCATTCCATGATCGCCAGTGGGAGGTGGATCGCCTGCCTGCCTTCCCAGCAATTCATGCCCGACTGTGGCCAGATCAACAAGTCCTTGCACACCTGCTTCTTGGTGTGGCCAGCGGTGGCCGGAATGCGGCCTTCGATCGCGATCTGTCCGGGATCGAAGAGTGGCGTTCCTTCCCTGCGCGCCTTGGTAAGGAAGCCGAAGGCATAGTAGCTCACGGCTTCGCGCTCCTTGCCGTACCAGGTACCGTGGAGGACGGTTTGGGCGAAGGCGGTGAGGGTAGTGCGGATGATTTGTTCCATTCCGGCATCGCAGTATTGGGATTGCGAACTTAGGAGCGGCAATGCCCCTGACAGATCCATATAGCATACGATTCATTCAAGCTGAGGATGTCCTGGCAGATGAGCCGATGGGCACCAAGGACAAATTCTGGGTGACGATCCCGGGTGACCATGAAAAGTGGTTGTTCAAACAGACGCGACAAAGCGCAGGAAGTTGGACTGGCGAACATTGGGCGGAAAAGGTCGCTGCTGAAATCGCTGAATTAATGGATCTGCCTCATGCTATAGTGGAGATCGCTTCTTTCAATGGCCGGCCCGGAAGCATTAGCCGCCGATTCGCGGAACTTTCCCTGCCGGGAACGGCGCTTGCACATGGCAACGTTCTACTACCCTCGCTTGTGTTCAACTACGATCCGCGTAAGATGCACGGACAACGGGATCATACCTTGACCAATATTCTTCGTGTGATCGATAAGACCTTCATTGATCATGAGGATCGGGAGATCGCACTTTATCATTTAATGGGTTATCTGGTTCTGGATGCTCTGATCTTAAACACCGATCGTCATCATGAAAATTGGGCATTGATCCGCTACACCTCAGCAACAGGGAAGGATGTTGGCCATCGAATGGCCCCTACTTTCGATCATGCTTCGTCGCTGGCGCGAAATGCAACTGCCTCCCAGATCAAGGCTTGGAATTGCGCTCCTGCTGCCGTGGAACGGTATGCCCGTAACGCCCCGGGAGCCATCTACGCCAGCACTTCAGATAAGAGAGGACTCAATCCCATCGAACTGTTGAAACTCGCGTTACGATTGAAGCCAAAGCATGTACGCTCGTGGCTTCAAAAGTTGCATACCTTGGACCCGGACGCACTGACGATGACCGTGGAACGAGTGCCGGAAAGCGAGATCGATCCGGAACATAAACGATTCACGGCAGCGTTATTGAGACATACGCTTTCCGTACTTACCAACTTGCCCCAATGAAGACGCTTTTTCTCGCCTGGCAGGATGGCGGTTCTAGCGCACGCACTGGTGTGGCCCATGCGATGGGCACCCGGCGTTGGTTCCCTATTGGCCGCCTGGATGCTGACCCCGAAGCACAATTGTACCGTTTCCGATACACACACGGAGCGGAAGAGGCGCGCGATGTGGCGCAATTCATCACTCTGGACGCCTTCCCTGAATTATACCGTACTTACGAGAGCGATCAGTTGTTCCCACTTTTCCAGAACCGGATGATGAGACGGGATCGCACCGACTATGCTGCTTTTGTGGAGCGGTTGGGAATAAAGCCCAATGAGGCAGATCCCTTCACCGTGCTTGGCATCACAGGAGGTGAGCGTCAAACGGATCCCCTGGAGGTATTCCCAAAGATCCAGACCGATGAGGATGGCACCTTCCGCTGCCGTTTCTTTCTACATGGATGGCGGCATGTGAACGAGACCGCCCAGAAGCGGCTCATGCAGCTGATCCATGATGAACCGCTTCAGGTGGCCATGGAAATAAACAATCCAGCCACCGGCGCCGCTATCCAATTACAGACGGCCAACGATTATCACATGCTGGGGTGGGCACCACGATATCTCGTGCATGACCTGCTGCATGCAATGGGACATTCCGTGATCCAGATGAAAGCCCGTGTGATCCGCGTGAATCCTCCGCCTGCCCCACATAATCAGAGAGTGCTTGTGGAATTGGAAGGCTGTTATCCGAAAGGCGTAGAACCGATGAGTTCGGAAGAATTCCAGCCTTTAGTGCAGAACTCATAGACGCGCCAGCCAAGGATGTAGCCTCGAAGCTGAAGGAGATCTTGAATAACGCCATTCATCTTCTTCGGCTTTCATTGCAAGCATGACTTTCAATTCTTGTTTTGGCGTTCACGGATCGATCTTCCGCCACGATCTTTTGGTTTTCGGTAAATGTCCTTACGCCACCCGATGCCTGGACCTCTTCTTGCCTAACCGCCTAACCTCCGTAACTGGGTTCTGAACAGGTTTTGGATCACTATCCCCCACCCCCTCCTCCAGCTGCAGCAACGCCTCCAGCGCCTTGCCTTGCAACTCCACCCCTTGCTGTAGCGTGGCCTCCAACTCATCGCACAGCCGCATCAATTCATCCACCTTCGCCACGATGCGCTTTTGTTCGGCGAGAGGGGGAAGTGGAATGCAAACTGCTTCAAGTATCTCCAAATTGATGTTCTTCTGTGCTGTTGCGGGTGCAAACTCGAGCAAATGCGCTTTGGCAGTTCGTAGGAAGTATTCGAAGTAACGAGCATTTGCAAAACACTCCGCAGGCACAAATCCGACCACACTGTCCGGAAAGCATGCGTCGAATGATAAGATCCCGCTATCGGCAATATTCGCAGCAACAGTTATGCATAACGTACCCTTTGGCCACATTGCACTTTGAGCAAGTCCAACTTCATTGTAAAGATTGGTGTATGTTGTAACTACGCCTTTGGAACGGGCGACATCACCGGTCTGGACTAAAGGATATGAGCCCCCGGTATATAGTGCTGCATCATTGCGCGGCCTGTGTTTCGACTTGCCTCGACCAAATTTTCCGAGTTCAGGAAAACTTGCCCAAGTCCAACCATTCGGTAGATCGAATGGACCTTCAACGGGAACGGTAGTTGACTTCGCTAACTGTCGCTTGCTCTTCTTGTTCTGACTTAGATCCTTCGTGATCCGCTTCAACAACTCCGCCGCCGGTTCATCCTTCGGATCCTGCTTCACCAGCTTGCCGCGTACGGCCAGATCGAGAATGGTCTGCCGCAGGGCGGCGATCTGTTGCGGGCGGGCGGTGAGTTGCGGCAGTTGCTCCAGCGCGAATGCCGTTTCGGGTTTGGTGCCGCTGGTGGTGAGGGACTGCCAGCTGGCAGCGGTGAGGCGGCCTCGCCGGTCTTCGCGCTCCTTTTGGGCAGCCTCTAGTTGATCGCAAAGCGCCATCAGTTCATCCACCTTGGCGACGATGCGTTTTTGTTCGGCGAGGGGTGGAAGTGGGAATGGGATCATTGAAAACTCCGCGTCATTGATCGCCGGATACGCTTGACCTCGCATACGCTCTTCTACCGAAGCGATCATGTAAGAACTGCGCAGAACGACCCATAAAAATTTTGGCAGCACAAGGCCAAATCCGTTCAGTATTGCAAATGCAGTACTTGCGATCGGTTCAGGCTTGATCTGTTCATCCACAATAGCAATATTCAAAAGATACGGCCGAACACAGGAATAAAGAACATCACCCTTAGCTACGACCTTTCTTGCTCTGCTTGGCGCAGCATCCGGATGTAAAACGGCTGCCCCCTCAATCCTTCCAATCTCTTTATTGATCGCTGTTACATCGATATAAGTGAAGTCCTGCCGAGGAATTCTTTGTCCTCGATCACTCGTGACCTCTCGAACTCTTGTCCAGATCCACCCATGAGGACACTCATATGGTGCTTCTTCAGGTTCAACGACGGGTAAGGACTTTGGCTTCGAAATATTCCCAGCCTCGTATTCAACTTGCTTTCTTTTCTTGATCTGAGAAAGAAGCTCTTTAGCATCTTCTTCTCCGGATACCTGATCCACAAGTTTTCCTCGAACCGCCAGATCAAGAATAAACCTTCTCAAGCGCGGCACAGCATCCACGGCATCACCCAACTGGTGAAAGTGCTTCAACAACAATTCGGCATTCATCGCAGCAAGGCTTCTTCCAAGACCCCCTTCAACCGTTCGCGCAACTCCATCGCCTTTGTTTCGGCGGCCTTCAATTCACTGAGCAATTCGGCGGGATCGCCATGGTAATCCGCTACCGTGTGCGGATTCTTCCAGTCGAGATTGTAACCACGGGCCTTCACTTCCTCGGCACTCACGCGCCACGCGAGTTCATTCTCCAAGCGGCCTTTCCGGTCCTTGCCGCCCCACCAATCGGCGCACCCTTGCAGGTGTTCCAGGCGGATCGGCTTGGTCATGTTGTAGGCCTTCTGCCCTTCGGGCACGCGGTGCTCGTAATACCAGATCTCCTTCGTGGGCCTGCCTTTCTCGAAGAACAACAGGTTGGTTCCGATGCTCGCGTACGGCTTGAACACGCTGTTGGGCAGCCGTACGATGGTGTGCAGGTCGCATTCCTCCATCAGGTGTTCCTTCAGCCGCGTTTTCACGCCTTCGCCGAAGAGCGTACCATCGGGCAGCACCACAGCGGCGCGGCCATTGGTCTTCAACAATCGGATGATGAGCGCGAGGAACAGATCGGCCGTTTCGCGCGTCTGGAAATGCTTGGGGAAGTTGCTTTCGATGCCATCCTCCTCCTTGCCACCGAACGGCGGATTGGTGAGCACCAGATCCACCCGATCGGCCGAACCCCAGCTGATGTACGGCCGCGCCAACGTATTGTCATGCCGCACGAAACTGGGATCCTCCACGCCATGCAACAGCATGTTGGTAACGCAGAGCATGTGCGGCAGCTGCTTCTTCTCCACGGCACGCAGGCCCGTTTGCATCCTCACCTCATCCTCCGGCTTTTTCACATACCGATCGCGCATGTGCCGTATGCTGCACGTTAGGAAACCACCGGTACCGCACGCAGGATCGAACAGGATCTCACCGGGCCTCGGATCCATCTGCTGCACCATGAACGCTGTCACTGCGCGCGGCGTGTAGTATTCACCGGCATTGCCTGCACTCTGCAGATCGTTCAGCACCTGCTCGTAGATGTCGCCGAAATGCTGCCGCTCGCTCAGGTCGTTGAAATCGACCTCGTTGATCTTGTTGAAGACCTGACGCATCAGCTGGCCGCTCTTCATGTAGTTGTACGCATCCTCGAACACGCTGCGCACCACGCGCGCTCGGTTGCCGCTTTTGCCGGTGAGCGGCAGTTCCTTTAGCGTGGGAAAGAGCGTTCCGTTGATGAATTCCAGAAGCGTATCGCCGGTGATGCCCTCGGCATCGGCCGCCCATGCACGCCACTGCAACTTCCTGGGGATCGGCGAAGCGTAATCCTTGCGCATCATCTCCAGTTCCTGGTCCTGGTCGTCGATGATCTTCAGGAAGAACATCCAGCACAGCTGGCTGATGCGTTGGGCATCGCCATCCACGCCGACATCCTTGCGCATGATGTCCTGGATGGACTTTACGGTGTTGCGGACTGACATTGAAGCTAGGTGAGATCGTCGCGAAGAAAAACACTACGCGACAGTCGAATAGAGTTGAGATTGGATTTCATGAACGGCCTGCGTGAATTCATCCGGTCCGCCAAAACTCTTCAGCAACTGCACCGGAGTGCCCATGGTATTCAGCGGCGGGATCGTAAGGATACGGGTATCCTCCAGATCGAGTACGCCTTCATCCTGGTACTTCGCCAGCAACACTTCCAGCACGGCTTGTGCCTGCGGGCCATACTTGGTGAAGACATCCTGACTGCGCACATTGGCCGCACGTTCCTTCCGGGTGAGTGGTTTCCGATCAAAGGCGATGTGGCATATCAGATCGAAGGGATCGAGATCGATCCCAAGCGAATAAGCGATCCGGTCCAATGGCAACCCTTCTTTGGCAAGTTCCTGAAGTATCGCATCCTTGCGCGCCTCCTTGGTCCATCGGGTTAGGAAAGCGTTCAGATCGGCGAAGTGCTTCTTCAGTTCGCGCTTGGTGTAGGTGCGCAGGCTTTCGGTGATGAGCTTGCCGTGCTCATCCATGTATTCCACGCGTTCCGCAACGATCGAGACCGGCACACCATCCACGTAGATCTTGTTCCGCTTGATCGGATCGGGATCGGGCCACGGATCGGGGATTATGTCAACGATCACCGTTTCATCCTCTCCCGGTTCCGGCGGAATGGGATCGTCGTCATCATCGGTCGGTGGCGGCACATCATCCGGCGGCGTCATCGGCTCATCCTCGTCCGGCTCGTAGATCTGAACCGGCTCACCATCGAAATCCGGATCGGCGAAAAGCTTCGTGGCACCACGGAAGTCGATCAGCGTGAAATAATACTTCTGCGTGTCCTCGTGCACACGTGTTCCACGCCCGACGATCTGCTTGAACTCCGTCATGGATCCGATCTCGCGATCCAGGGCGATCACACGGCAGGTCTGCGCATCCACGCCGGTGCTCAGAAGCCGCGATGTTGTGACGAGCACCGGATAATCCGCCTCGGGATCGATGAAATTCCCAAGCTGCTCGTTCCCTTCCTTGTCGCTTCCGGTGATGCGCATCACATAGCGGCGATTCTTGTTCACCTCCTCCGCATTTTCATTGATGAGCGCCTGGCGCATGCGTGCCGCATGTTCCTCGTCCACACAGAACACGATCGTTTTCTGCATGGGATCGCCACTCTCCTTCAGGAACTCCGTGATCCGTTTGGCCACGAGCTGCGTACGCTGGTCGATCACCAGCACCCGATCGAAATCCTTCTGGTTGTAGATGCGATCCTCGATCTCCTCGCCATCGCGATCCACGGCGCCGCGCTCCGGCCGGTAACCGGTCACATCCTTGTCGATGTGCACCTTGATCACCTTGTACGGCGCAAGGAAACCATCGCGGATCCCTTCCTTCAACGTGTAGCTGTACACCGGCTTGCCGAAGTAATGGATGTTGCTGGTGTATTTCGTCTCCTTCGGCGTGGCGGTCATACCGATCTGCGTGGCGCTGCTGAAGTGGGTGAGGATCTCCTTCCACGCGCTGTCCGCATCGGCACTTCCGCGATGGCACTCATCCACCACGATCAGATCAAAGAAATCCTTCGAGAATTCCTTGTAGAGTTTCTGTTCTTCGCTCGGTCCGGTGATCGCCTGGTAAAGACCGAGATAGATCTCGTACGCCGTATCGATCCGACGCTTTTTGCCATTGCCGCCGGAAAGCGCGATCGTAATATCCTCCTTCGTGCCATCGCGCCGTTCGATCGTCTTGGACTTCGTGCTCAGCTTGGCCATGGCTGGACCCAATGGCCGGAAATCATTCACCATGGTCTGGTCCACCAGCACATTCCGATCGGCCAGGAACAGCACGCGCTTCTTCCTGCCGCTCTTCCACAACCGCCAGATGATCTGGAAGGCCGTATAGGTCTTGCCGGTGCCGGTGGCCATCACAAGCAATGCGCGGTCCTGTCCTTTCGCGATCGCCTCCATGGTGGCGTTGATCGCGTTCACTTGATAATAGCGCGGCTCCTTGCCGCTGCCATCATCATGGTAAGGCTGAAGCACCACCTTCTCCGCCTCGGGATCCAATCCCTTCCAGCGCCGGTAGCGCTCCCATAGCTCAGCGGGCGTAGGGAATTCATCGAGCTTCAAGTTCTTCTCGATCTGCGCGGAAGCGCCAGTGCGATCATGGAAAACGAAGCCGTCGCCATTGCTGGAGAACACAAAAGGAATGTTGAGCACTTCGGCATAAGCCAGCCCTTGCTGCATGCCATCGCCCACCGAATGGTTGTTGTCCTTCACCTCGATCAACGCGATCGGAATGTTCGGCTTGTAGTAGAGGATGTAATCCGCGAACTTCTGCTTGCCGCGCGTCACCATCTTGCCCCGCACGATGATGCGGCCTTTGGTGAACCCGAATTCCTCCCTGATCTGCGTCTGCTCATCCCAGCCCGCGCTCCTCACGGCGGGTGTGACGAACTTGGTGCAGATGTCGCGTTCGGAGAGGGCGCGCTTATTCACGGGGGGAAAATAGTCAGAAGGCTCGATGTTCATGCGCATATACGTGAAAACTACGGGGTCAGGTCCTGTAATAAAACGATGGTATCCACGAAAATGCACTCACATTTTTGGACCTCTAAAACACCGAGGTCATGAAATCTCCGCACTCCATAATCCTTTCGTTCCTGATCATCTTGTTCCCTGGAGCTACAATGTCGCAACCCCAGCAACAGTCCCAAGTACAAGAAGGCGGAAAGGAAATGGATCGACCCGGCATTCGCTTCGGTGTGAGCATGGGGTTCAATTGGACATTGGACGAACTCTTTGATTCCCGCATATCGATCCTTGATACGACGCTGAAACTTGAACGCACGACCAGTAATTCATTTATGCTAAGCACGACCGCCTCGTTCCCAATACGCGCTCTTGGAGGGACCATTACGGTTCGGAAGAGGTTGGAGGATGGTACCTGGGGACCGTGGGTGGAAAAGTGGCGGGGCCTTTCCGTGATCGCGACCGTTAATCTCGTAACGTTCAATTCAGCGATCGGCGGGACTGGCCTATTCAATCAAAAACTCGATGGTGGACTTGGACTGGGATATATGTTGGGTGAACGCATGCAATTTGCCGTCACCTATGAGATGCTCTCATTCCGACAGCCACGCGAGTTCATACGGAGCATGCAGAATAAGCCCTTGATAGTATCTGGCCATAAGGTCACCAGCATTTCCGAAGATGACAACGATTACTTCATGAATAAGTACGTTCCATCGATCTCTATCAAGTTCATTTATAATTTTTGACCGGATGTCGGTACACAAACTCGATTCCAATAGTCCTATTCTCCTAGTCTGATGTAGCCGGTTCGGGAATACTGATCCATCGGAACGATCTTCGGTCTTCCGATCAAGACCCCCATGCACCACGGCAACGTCTCCCCCGCCCTCGCCAAGAGCCTGCTCGCCCTGAAGAAGCGCATCGAAAAGGCGAAGATCCCGCCCAGCCGCATCGATGAGAGCATCAACATCGCCACCTGGAACATCCGTGAGTTCGGCAAGACAAAACGCAGACAGGAGAGCATCCACTACATCGCAGAGATCATCGGGCAGTTCGATCTGGTGGGCATCGTGGAATTGCGGGACAACCTGGAGGACCTGGGCCGCGTGCTGAAGATCCTGGGTCCGTACTGGCGTTGTGTGTACAGCGACATGATCCCCGATGCGGGCGGCAATCGCGAACGCATCGCATACATGTACGACAAACGTGCGGTGGTCTTCAACGGGCTGGCCGCCGAAGCCAACACGCCGCGCAAGAAACACGGGCTGGAATATCTGCCCGAGAAGGATTTCTGGCGTGCACCGTACATGGCCAGTTTCTGCAGCGGCACCTTCGACTTCGTGGTGCTCACCGCGCACGTGCGCTGGGCAGATAGTGGCAGCCGTCGCGAGGAGCTGGAGTTATTGGCGGATTGGATCGAAGGCAAGCGCCAGGAGAATTACGCCGAGGACCGCGACCTGATCGTGATGGGCGACTTCAACATCCCGAGCCGAAACAGCGTACACTTCAAGGCCATGACGAAACATGGTTTGAAAGTGCCGAGAGGTCTATTGATGAGCGACCCGGGCACCAACCTGGAGAAGGACAAGCGTTACGACCAGATCCTGCACGCGGCGGAGTACCCGGAGAACTTCAGCAACCTCGGCGGGGTGCTGGACTTTTACATCGATGAGAGCCATATCAAGGAGCTGTTCGAGGGCATGACGAAAAGCAAGTTCACGTACCAGTTGAGCGATCACCTGCCGTTGTGGATCCAGGTGAACACGGACATCGAGGAGCACCGGCTGGAGCAGATCGTGCGGGGATGACCAAGGATCGCTCACCAGGAATTAACCATATATGCCTCCCGTGGATCTTCACGCGTTGCATGAATGAACTTCTTCACTTCTTTGCATCACATTCAAGAGTCACATGAAAAAGCTCTTTACTCTTCCACAGGTCGAAGTGCTCACAGCATCAAAGCTTGAACTATACCAGCGTGAATTTGAAGATCATTTCAAGTTCGAGACACCCTTGCAGAAGGCATTGATACCAGTCCGAAATTCAGAAGTACGTGTCTCATGGCAAGAAGTGCTCGATGCGCAAGGTTCTGTTCAACTGGGTGCCGAGGATCTCTATGGTATCCATCTAGGTTATGGTCTGTCAGATGGTCATTTCGTACCTACGATAGAATTTCTTGAGTTGATCGACGAAGTTCCGACCGTAAGAGGGAAACCATTCATATCAACTTCAGCTGGGTTGAAGGATATAGAAGAATCTGAACGGGCCGCGCTGGCTGATAACTATGTACAGCAGATCAGGATCAGAAGATCGGCAGGTCCAACTTTTGAAAAGCTTACCTCTTCGGATATCATAGGAACAACATTCTTCTGGGCAGGAAAGCTCAAAGACCTCTTGGATGCAAATCCAATAATTGAAACAAGGCAATTGGTCATCTCGTGCATTTGCGCTGAAGTACGCAAGGATAGCACCGTGATCCATGAGAATGCTCATCTTGTCGCACTTCACATAGCAAAACTTCATGAAATATTCGGCCATCACCATCATATAGATCAGCTATCCGACGAAGTCGTATCCGGCCAGCCCATGCTCGCACTAAGAGCTATGGACTATGGCTCCCTCTGCCCCGAGAACTGCCCCCGCCGCTAAATGCGCCTCCTCCCCTCCCTCCTCATCGTCACTGCCATAGCCATCGCGCTATGGCAGTGGGCGTTGATACCTCGTCCAAGGTCGCGGTCCTTTGCGGTGTTGGGCCTGTTGATCGCGGCGGCGCTCCTAACGGAGGTGTATGGCGGCATCACCAATTATTTCATCTTCGACAACAACATTCCATACAATCTTTTCGGGC
>JAEZAU010000099.1 GCA_023430325.1 Bacteroidota bacterium
ATCTGATCATCTGATCTTCTGATCGTCAAACCGCCTCCACCGAATGCCGGCTCACAGCCCGATCAATGCAAGCACTCAACTCCTGCACCAGCTTCTTCACCTGCGGCTCCTTGATCATGTTGTAGTGATCGCCGGGCACCACCCGCACATCCACCGGACCGGTCACGATCTTGCGCCAGCCCATGTCGTCGCCGGGTGACTTTTCCGCACGGAACACGGTTACTGGGCCGGGATACGGCTTCGGTTTGTAGACCTTCGCCGCTTCATCGTACGTGTCGATGATGTGGAAGTGCCGCAGCTTCGGACTTTCCAGCTTGCCGTTCTTGCGGCCCAGCTTCACCAACTGGCGCATCACCATCTTCTTCAGCGGATCGTAAAGATGTTCCTCTTCCTTCATCACCTTCACGAATTCCTCCGGCGCGAAACTGTCGAACATCACCAGCAACGGCACATCGTGGCCAAGATCAACGAGTTGTTGCGCCATTTCGAAGGCCACCAATCCGCCGAACGAATAACCGCCCAATAGATACGGGCCGTTCGGTTTCACGATCAGCAATTCCTCGATGAAGTGACCGGCGATCGATTCCACCGAAGTGTAGCGGATCGGTGATCCATCTTCGCCCTGATGGAAAAAACCGTAGAACGGCTGATCGTTGCCGAGGTAACGCGGAATGAAGTAGTTGGCCTCGTCGCCGTGCACGCAGAAGAACGGGATCTTGTTGCCTTCCGGCTGGATCGCGCTCAGGTTCGTGAGTTCGGTGCTTCCGCCTTCCTTTTGTAACAGCTTCGCGAAAGCTGATATCGTCGGTGCCTGGAAGAGCGATTTCAACGCGAGCGTTTTTCCGAACTGTTCCTCCACCTGGCCCAGCAACTGCAATCCGATCAGCGAATGACCGCCGAGATCGAAGAAGTTCTCGTGCACGCCGATCCTTTCCACGCCCAACAGCTTGGACCAGATCGTGGCCAGTTGACGTTCCATCGCATCGCGTGGCGCCACATATTGCACGTGCATCGTCTGGCTGCGCAGTTCCGGCACGGGCAACGCGCGCTTGTCGATCTTGCCGTTCGCGTTGATCGGGAAGGAGCGCATCACCACGAAAGTGGCCGGGACCATGAACTCGGGCATCCGCGCACGCAGGTTTTCACGCACGCTGGCGATCAGTTTCTCCTGTTGTTCGGGATCGCTGGCGATGATGTCCGCGTTCTTGGCGATCATGTACGCCACCAGTTGTTTGCCGCCGGGCATGTCATCGCGCACGATCACCACGCGGTCGTGTACCTGCGGATGCGCCGCGATCGCCGCTTCCACTTCGCCGAGCTCGATGCGGAAACCGCGGATCTTCACCTGATCATCCGCACGGCCTACGAACTCCAGAGCGCCGTTGGGCAGCCAGCGCACCAGGTCGCCGGTGCGGTACATCTTGCCACCCGCGCGGAAGGGATCATCAAGGAACTTTTCCTCCGTTAGATCCGGACGTTCCCAATAGCCCAACGCAACGCCTTCACCGCCGCAGAACAATTCACCCTTATGGCCGATCGGAACCGGCTTCAGGTCCTTGTCGAGCACGTACAGGAACGTGTTGTGGATCGGTCCGCCGATCGGTACCGCACTGCCGATATCCGCGATCGAGTTGATCGGATGATAACAGCTGTACGTGGTGTTCTCGGTGGGGCCGTAGATGTTGTGCAGCACGCCAGGACCCAGCGCCGTCAAAGCTTTCCGGATGTGAGGGATCGACATCACTTCGCCACCTGTGTGCAGACATTTCAAACCACGAAGCCGATCGAGTTGTTCATCCACTAACAGATTGAAGAGCGCCGTAGTGATGAACATCGTGTTCACCCCGCTGCGCTCGATCGTTGTAGTGATCTCCAGCAACGTGGGCTTCTGTTGCGGCAACAGCACCAGCCTTCCTCCATTCAGCAGCGCGCCCCAGATCTCGAAAGTGCTCGCATCGAAACTGATGTTCGAGAGCTGAGGTATCACCACATCGGGTCCGAACTTCACGTAGTTCTGTTCCTTCACCAGCCGCACGATGCCGCGCTGGGGGATCACCACTCCTTTCGGTTTTCCCGTGCTGCCACTGGTGTACATGATGTACGCCATGCTTTCCGGCCCGCCGATCGGATCGATGCCGGGCGCCATTCCTTCTGGCACCTGGTCCAGCAACAAGATCTTCGCTTCATGACGCGGCAATGCATCGCGAAGCCGTTGCTCGGTCAGCATCAGTTTCACGCGCGTATCCTTCAACATGAATTCCAACCGCTCGGCCGGATAGTTCATGTCGAAAGGCACGAAAGCCGCTCCGCATCGAAGGATCGCAAGCATCGCAGTGAGCATGTGGAAATTCCGATCGACGCACAGGCCGACCAGATCTCCTTCTTTCACGCCTTCCGCGCGCAAACGGTTGGCGAGATGCAGTGTTCGGCGATGAAGTTCGTTGTAGCTGATCGTACGACCACCGAGTTCGGCGGCCACCTTCTCACCATGCAGCTTCACTTGTTCATCCCACAGCTGCCCGATATCCTTGTTACGCGGATAAGCGACGGCCCGGCCGATCCATTCCTGCGGAGGCAGCTCCAGCGTACCGGCGCCGGCCGCAAGCTCCAGCACATGTTCCATCGTCTGGTGCGGATCGGCGATGATCGCGCGGATCAGTGATGTTAACTCGGTGTGCCAGTTCTCGATCGTCTCGCGATCGAACAGATCTGTATTGTAACTCCACTCTAGCACCAGCCTTTCGTTGTTGCCGGTCGCGTTCAGGAACAGCTCAAAGTTCTCGTGCCTGCGCGGATTGCTCACGAAACGATGCTTCAGCCCTTCGAAGGCCACGCCATCGTCCATGTTCATGTCGATGTTGAACACCACCGGCACCAGCGGGATGCGGCCCGGCTCGCGCGGGATCGGCAGCTTGCGCAACAGCGTCCCGAAGGTGTACTTCTGGTTGTCGAACGCATCCAGCACAGCGGTGCGCCGCGCCTTCAGATGCTCGCTGAAAAGCCTCGTATCATCAATGTTGCTGCGCAGCGCCAACAGGTTCACGCAGTGCCCCACGAGATGCTTCATCCCGTAATCGCTCTGCCCGGCCGCCGGCAGTCCCACCACGATGTCACCATCACCGGTTAGCTTGTACAGCAATAGCTCGAAACTCGTGAGCAACGTGGTCACGAAACTTGCGCCCTGCCTTGTGGCAACTTCGCGCAATCCGCGCACCAGCGCAGGATCCAGCTCCACATCGAAACGGTGGCCGCGATACGTCTTCTGTTTCGGCCGCGGACGATCGGTCGGCAGATCCACACGGGGAATATGCCCTTTGAACTGATCGATCCAGAAGAGCTCGATCTTATCGTGTTCCGGACTCTTCGCAAGGTCGATCGTTGCCAGCGCATACTCGCTGTATGGATCGGCAGGCGGCAATGCTGGCGCAACACCTTTCAGGTGCGCGTTGTACAACGCACTTACCTCCGCCATTATGATCCCCAGGCTCCAGCCATCGCAAACCACATGGTGACCCGTCAGCCGCAGGTGATGTTCTTCTTCAGAGATCTTGATCAGCGCCGATCGGAACAGTGGCCCGTTGATCAGATCGAAGGCTGTGTCCATATCCCGGGCTCCGATCTCCGCTAATTTCCGATCACGATCTTCCCTGGAAAGCGCCGAAAGATCCTGGAATTGCAGATCGAACGCGATCGATCGGAAAACGACCATGTGCGTACCGCTGGCGTTCATCACGCTGCGCAGGCTTTCATGCCGCGCGATCAGGTCACGCATCGCCCGATCGAGCGCATTGCGATCTAGCTTTCCTTCAAGTACAAGTGTTACGCTTTCATTGTACGCGCTGTTGGCGCTGCTGCCCATCTCACTGGCTACGAACACCTCGCGTTGCGCCTCGGTACTGGGCACAGTGCTCTCGATCTCCGGTCCGGCGAACGGATCGAAGTCCACAGGCACCGTTCGCGATTCTATGATGAATTTCTCCATGCAGGTCTGGCTCCCGTCGTGGCAATGGTAAAGGTAAAGATGCCCGTGATATACGATCGCGCTCACATTTTACCAACCACTTTTCCTCAGTGCCTCACGCGCACATACGTTCGAACGGTGGAAAAGGTTTTGGGCGCATGCTGTTACGGGGCTCCGAAGCCCCGCAACAGCACCGGGCTATTCGCTTCAAGTCCTCGGCCGTCAAAAGCACGGCCTGTGGGCTTTCCGCTGCTATCCCTTGCGCGCTGGCGCCTGGCAGATAAGATCGCGTTCCAAAATGTTT
>JAEZAU010000210.1 GCA_023430325.1 Bacteroidota bacterium
AACTGTCAACTATCAACTGCGAACTGCTTCTTAGGGTGTGCCGGTTCCTTCGTCACCGTCGGGCTATCCGCAGTAGTCCGCGCTCGCAAAGCCTCGCTGTGGGCTACTTGCTCCTATCCCTCACACAACATTCCGGAATGTCATCCGTGATCACATATCTATCCACCGATCTGGAGATCATGTCTATCCTAAAAAAGAAGCCCGGCCGATCGGCCGGGCTTCTGCAAGTCATGTCTCTATTCACTATTCACCAGTCCCTATTCACCAGTCACTGATCAATACCGATACTCATCGCTCTTGAACGGACCTTCCTTCGGTACGCCGATATACTTCGCCTGTTCCTCGGTGAGTTCTTCGAGTTCCACACCGATCTTGGCCAGGTGCAGGCTCGCGACCATCTCATCCAGATGTTTCGGTAGCGTGTAAACCTTGTTCTCGTACTTGTCGTGGTTCTTCCAAAGCTCGATCTGCGCGAGAGTCTGGTTCGTGAAGCTGTTGCTCATCACGAAGCTTGGGTGGCCCGTGGCGCAACCAAGGTTCACCAATCGGCCTTCAGCAAGAATGATCACGTCCTTTCCATCGATCGTGTACTTGTCCACCTGCGGCTTGATCTCCACTTTGGTGCTGCCGTAGGCCTTGTTCAGCCAGGCCATATCGATCTCGTTATCGAAGTGGCCGATGTTGCAAACGATCGCCTTGTCCTTCAGTGAACGGAAGATCTTCTCGGTAACGATGTTGAAGTTGCCGGTGGCGGTGATGATGATGTCCGAGCGGCTGGCAACGTTGGAGAGCTTCTTTACTTCATAACCGTCCATCGCGGCCTGCAGTGCACAGATCGGATCGATCTCGGTCACCACCACGCGCGCTCCAGCGCCGCGGAGTGAAGCTGCGGTGCCTTTGCCCACATCGCCGTAACCGCACACCACGGCGACCTTTCCGGCCATCATGATATCGGTGGCGCGGCGGATCGCATCAACGGCGCTTTCCTTGCAACCGTACTTGTTGTCGAACTTGCTCTTGGTTACGCTGTCGTTCACGTTGATCGCCGGCATCACGAGGGTGCCGTTCTTCTCGCGATCCTTCAAACGAAGCACTCCCGTGGTGGTCTCTTCGCTCAACCCTTTGATCCCGTTCACCAATTCAGGGTACTTGTCGAATACCATGTTGGTGAGATCGCCACCATCATCGAGGATCATGTTCAGCGGCTTTCCGCCTTCGAATGCGAAAAGTGTCTGCTCGATGCACCAATCGAACTCCTCATTGTTCATGCCTTTCCAGGCGTAAACTGGGATACCGGCCTTTGCGATCGCGGCCGCGGCATGATCCTGCGTGCTGAAGATGTTGCAGCTGCTCCAGGTGACCTCGGCACCGAGCTCCTTCAAGGTCTCGATCAACACCGCGGTCTGGATCGTCATGTGCAGGCAGCCTGCGATCCGTGCGCCTTTCAGCGGCTTTTCCTTGCCGTACTGTTCGCGCAATGCCATCAAGCCGGGCATTTCCGCTTCGGCGAGTTCGATCTCTTTGCGGCCCCAATCGGCAAGGTTTATGTCCTTCACCTTGTATTTGAGGGCTTCCTTGGTCTGCTGCATCGTGCTATTCATAAGGTGTGCAAAGGTAACGTTTCCGGCCTTGCGGCTGTTCGGATCGGATCACTGTTGAAGGAACGATCGGATGGAAAGAACGAGAACTGCGTAAGTGGCGCAGCCGGAAAGCCCGGACCGCGGGCCTCACCCCCAGCTCCTCTCCGGAGGGAGAGGGTCGCGAAGCTGACTTCATTCATATCCCGCGGGAGGACTTGTAGGCGAAGACACGCCCTGACGGGGATTCGCCCGTACGAACCGGATGGGACCTTCGATCGGAAGGACTACTTGGAGAACTCCAGATCCACAGGTAGATAGCCTTTGCCATCCATGGTGCGCGTGCCGTAGGCCAGATACTTGTTGGCACCGAACGGCTTCAAATGCTCCCCGGCGATCAGCGTTGCATCAAGGCCGCTACCCAGGATGTTGCGGCTGCGGAACTTGCCTGCATCATCGAACGTTACCTGCACCGAGTAGGGATCCTTCACATCCAGATGCGAGAGCGGCTTGGAATCATCGCCGCGCATGGCGTTCTGTTTCTCGCTATCAACCAGGAAGAGCGAAAGTTCGTTCTCGAAGACCGCGGCCATGGGCATACCTAGCACCGAATGATCGGAATGGACCGAACGGCGGAAAGTGGAATTCCAGCGCTCATTGCCGCTTTTATCCAGCGCGAAAACGTACACCGGGCCATGTACATGCTTCCAGGACTTCTTCAACGTTTTGTGATGGGCGATCTCGGCGAATTCGTATTCCTCCACGATCAGAAGATCATTGCCATTTGCAGAGCGCAATAGATCGCGCACCTCCAGCCGTGTGGCCGGAATGCCGAGTGAAGTGGTGATGATATTCGGCTCTTTCAGGTCATCTACTGTAGTGGGCACAGGCACGGTGAAGAATTGATCGGCCTTCCAGCCTTCGGCGGTGGATGAATGAAGACCGGCGATACGCATCGATCCATCTGCGGATCTTTTCAGGACGGCAGACTTCACGTACGCATCACGATCGAGGCCGAAGCGGATGCCGCGTACTCCTTCGGCGGAGACATGGAACAACTTCATCTCCTCCTGGATCTGCCCGGCCTTGCGATCCTTGTACTGCTGGCGCACGAGCAGCCACGCGTTTCCGTCGGCGTCCAATTCCGATCCGGCGATCTCTGCGGCAGAAATGGCGGCATCGAGCTCTACCACATGTTGCCATTGCACCTTTCGGCTCTTGTCCATCGACGCCATGAGGAATGCGGAGCGGCCGGCGGTGCGCAGGACCGGAGATGTGATCAGTAGATGTCCGGTCTTGGTGGAGACTTTCGCCTCGAATTCATCGGAGCTGCTGTTCATCGGCTCGAAAGACGCGCCGTTATAACCGGTCTCGAATACAACGAGATCCTCGTACGGCTCACTTGGCTTGGTGAGGTTCGGATCGACCTTGGTACCCATGACCGATATCGACCCCTTGTCCAACTTGCGCAGCGATGCGATAAGGAACGGCGATCCGGCGAACTCCACCAATTGTTCCAGCATCACGGGCTGTTTCAAATATTTTTCCGAAGGCACGGTGGATCGCACATGCGAAAGCTTCTGGCCATCGTACAATTCAAGTTTCGGGATCGCTTTCGCGATGCCTTTTTCATCGAGCCCCGGCGCACGATCCTTGAGGATGATGATGGAGCTACCGACGGTGACCGTGGAGACCGGTACCAGATCATCGGCCACATCCGAATAGGTGCTCACGCGTGCCTTCAGTTTGGTCTTTGAGGCCTGGCCGAACGCGCTGCCAGTGATGAGCAATGCCAAGAGGGGAAGAATGCGTAGAAAGTTCATGGTGGTGCAAATTAGGTGAAGATCACGGCCGATCCCAGCGGCCGCGATCACGTTCGGTCTTCTTTTTCATCCGATCGGCCCACGCCTTGTCAAGATCGATGCCGGTCTGATCGGCAAGGCACAGGACAACGAAAAGAACATCACAAAGTTCCTCCCCCAGATCCTTCTTCCGATCGGAATCCTTCTCCTGTTGATCGCCATATCGGCGGGCCATTATCCTGGCCACCTCCCCCACTTCCTCGGCAAGGATGGCGGTGTTGGTGAGCTCGCTGAAATATCCGTGGCCTACGGAATGTGTCCACTCGCGGACCTCTTGCTGCAGTTCTTTCAATCCATTGCTCATTTGCGATCGCGGCTGTCGAGGATGATCGTTACCGGCCCATCATTGATCAGTGAGACCTTCATATCCGCCCCGAAGATGCCGCGCTTCGCTTCACTCCCAATGAATTGCGTAAAACGATCGCATGCCTTTTCATAAAGCGGGATAGCTTCCGCAGGACGTGCTGCATTGATGTAGCTTGGGCGATTTCCCTTCCGGCTATCGGCAAGGAGCGTGAACTGGCTGATCACCATGAGTTCTCCATGTGCCTGCGAGATATCGATATCCATGACGCCATCTTCATTCGGAAAGATCCGGAGCCTGGCGATCTTTCCACAGATCCATTCAAGATCCTCATCCGTGTCACCGGTCTGCACGCCGAGCAGCACGAGCATTCCATTTCCGATCGAAGCATGGATCTTTCCATCGATCGAAACGCTCGCTTCGCTCACGCGTTGGATCACTGCACGCATCAGTAGCTGTTCCGCTTGAAGAACTCATTCGCCCGATCGAGCTTTTCCGCCGGCGTTCCTTTTCCATGGATCGCATCCTTCCATGTGCCGTACATCGCGTTCGGTAACATGATGAAATATTGGCTGAGCGTATCGATCCGTTCATCCACCAACGTTCTTCCATAGTTCTTCGATCGGTCCTTGAACGCTTCATCGAAGTCACGCAATTGATCACCCACCAGAAGTACGATCGGATGTTTATCCGACACGAGCTTCCGGCGTGCGGTTTTGTCACTGCTCTCTTCCATCAACAGCAGGTGCGCTTCATCGGCGAAAGGAAAGCCGAGATCCTTCAGATTGCGCAGGGTCGCTTCGCCTTCCGAGACATGGCGGTTGCTGATGTAGTACACCTCGCAGCCTTTCTCCGCAGCATGGAGCAGGAATTCCAAAGATCCGGGAATGGCCCGTGCCTTCGCCATGGCGGTCCACTGTTTCCAGGTGGCATCATCGTACAACTTCTCGTTCGACACAAGGTTCACTTCGTACGGTGAATTGTCCAGAACGGTCTCGTCGATATCCACGATCACCGCAGGAATTCCGCTTGTCACTCTGGCGAGGTTCTGATCTAGCCTGATGTACGCAAGCTCGAAACATTGCTGGAACGATCGATGCGCTTCGGCAGAGACCGATCCCCAGATGATGGCATCGGCACCGTGTTGCGAAAGGATCCGTTCCGCATCGATCGGTGGTGCGGGTGGGATCGGAGTGCTCGCCGTTCGCGTGGTGTTGCAGGCGATAGCGAGCAGGACCGGCACTATGAATGCTGCCTTTCTCATTGTTCAGTTGTTATCAAGCCGGTAAGGTGACTCTTCATCGATCCCATTGAGCATGTCCAGATAACTGATGTAACGGCTTTGCGGAACGGCACCCTGTTCCACGGCGGTGCGAACAGCACAACCGGGCTCATCCTGGTGAAGACAGTTGTTGAACCGGCAATCGCTTTTGAGCTTGAACATTTCGGGAAATTGATCGCCGATATCCTCGGGCCGCAGATCCACCAATCCGAATCCTTTGATCCCCGGTGTGTCGATCAGGAACGTCGGCTTGTTCCGCTCCCCACCGAGATCGAGTTCGTACATCTCGGCATAGGTGGTGGTGTGTTGTCCTTTGCCGCTGGCTTCGCTTATCTCCAGCGTATGTAGATCGAGATCGGGCTGGATCGCATTGATCAAGCTGCTCTTTCCGACACCGCTATGTCCTGCGATCATGGTCGTTCTTCCCCTCAACAATTCCTTCACTTCCGGAACGCCGATGCCTTTCAATGCAGAAGTGATGATCGTCCGGTAGCCAGCGTTCTCATAGACCTCCTGGTATTCCGCCAGCAGATCGAGTTCTTCTTCACCTTGAAGATCATCCACTTTATTGAAGATCACGATCGCCGGCACCTCGTAAGCTTCCGCAGTGACCAGAAAACGATCGATGAAGCCGAATGATGTTCTTGGCCGTGCCACAGTGGCCATAAGGAGGACTTGATCAAGATTCGCGGCTATCACATGCCGGTGATGGCTGAGGTTCACACTGCGGCGCACCAGGTAATTGCGCCGATCGTGCAGATCGATGATGGAACCGGGCAGATCGGGTGATACCTGCGGGTCGAAATCGACAACGTCGCCTACGGCCACGGGATTCGTGCTCTTCCACCCCTTGATGCGTAGTTTGCCTTTCGCCACACAATCGTGCAAGGAGCCATCCTCACCACGGATCACGTAGCGGCTCCCAGTACTTCGCATCACCACACCGACAGGCATCGCACAAAGATGCATCTCCACCGAACTTTGTACTGCA
>JAEZAU010000018.1 GCA_023430325.1 Bacteroidota bacterium
TGATGAAGGACGAGTTGGAGAAGGTGAAGGAACAAGTGCTCAATGTCCTTTGAATGGAAGGACGTTGCATCATTTTCTCAGCGCCATCGGGAGCAGGTAAAACGACGATCGTGCGGCATCTGCTGGGGAAGGATCTTGGTCTTCGTTTTTCCGTGAGCGCCGCTACGCGGAAGAAGCGCGATCATGAAGTGGATGGGCGTGACTACCATTTCATGAGCGAGGAGAAGTTCAAGGAGCTTGTGGAGATGGGTGCGTTCGTGGAGTGGGAGGAAGTTTATCCGGGCAATTTTTACGGCACGTTGCGAAGCGAGATCCAGCGGATCTGGGCGGAAGGCTGCCACCCGATCTTCGATGTGGATGTGGTAGGCGGCCTTGATCTGAAAGCCGCTTTCGGGAGGAATGCCCTGGCGATCTTCGTGGCTCCACCATCGATCGAAGTGTTGGCCTCGCGGTTGAGGGAGCGAAATACGGAGAGCGACGAAACGATCGAGATCCGTGTGAAGAAGGCGTCGCATGAAATGGACCACGCGTATCTTTTCGATCATGTGTTGATGAACGATGATCTGGACAAGGCATGCGGCGAGGCCTACGCGTTGGTATCTGAATTCCTGAAGTAAGATGCGTATCGGCCTTCTGTTCGGTTCCTTCGATCCGCCGCACCAGGCGCATGTGGACATTGCCGAGCACATGTTGACCTCTGCTGGATTGGACCAGGTCTGGTTGGTGGTCACACCGGCCAATCCCTTCAAGCTCGATCGGAAATTGAGCCCCGAGAACCACCGGCTGGCGATGACGAGGCTGGCTTTATTGGGGAACGAAAAACTGCAGGCCAGCGGTGTGGAAATGGGTCTGCCGAAACCCAGCTACACGGTGGACAGTTTGAAGTTCATTCGCATGCGCTGGCCTGAGGATGAGTTCCTGCTGATCATCGGGAGTGACAACCTATCGAGTTTTCATGCATGGAAAGATCCGGAGGAGATCCTGAAGCATCACAAGCTTCTCGTATATCCACGTCCGGGCCATGAAGATCATCTTCGATCGGCAGAGTTGAAAGATCATCCTTCGGTCACGATCATGGAGAATGCGCCCTTGATGGACATCTCTTCCACCGCGATCCGTGATGCGATCAAGAACTGGCGTCCGGTGAACGGCCTGGTGGCCCCGCAGGTGCTGAGCTACATCCACCAGCACCGGTTGTATCAGTGATCAGAGATCGGCGATCTTGATCGGCTCCACCTGGCCGGCCATGCGCAACAGATGATCACGAAGCACGGCGATCGCCCGGTCGAAATTCGATTCGTTCACCACATGCAGATCGCAAATGTGGCGATAAGGAAGAAGGAACTGCTCATAGGCCGGCAGCACATGGTTCTCCCACTGGTACATCACCTCCTCATGACCATAACCTCGTTCGGTGTGATCGCGTTTCAACCGCCGGTGCAATTGGGTGGAGGTACTTGCTTCAATGAACACGCGCAGGTCGAGCAACTCGCGAACGGGTTCGTGGTGAAGCACAAAAAGACCTTCCACAAGAACGATCGGTGCGGGACGTAGTTCCACCAGACCACCTTCCTTTCCGCCCTGGTTGAAGGTGTACTCCTTCCGATAGATCGTTTCACCGGCCAGAAGGGAGCACAGGTCCCTGGTCAATTGATCGAGATCCACCGCCGTGGGCAGATCGTAATTCAACTTGCCATTGGGATCGATCTGCTGGTTCTCCTGTGGATGGTAATAATCATCCTGTGAGATCAGACAGATGGAGTGCTCGGGAAGGCTTCTGCGTAGGGCGCGCACCAGACTTGTCTTGCCCGATCCGCTGCCGCCGGCGATGCCAACGAGATAGGCCCCCCTGTGCATGGCGGCAAAGGTAGCGGAACGCGGCCGATCGATCGCTGTGGTGTGGAGCATTCCACATGCCCATTATAGAGAAGATCGCGCTGAAGGCCATGCCAGTATTGACTTTCAGAACTCTGGCACGTCGCTTGAAAAGCGGACATCGCCTAACAAAGACCTACAGCCATGATCCAGCATATCGAACGTCTGCAGAAGTTGAAGCGCCAGGCCACACATCTGATGCTCACCGGCCAGGTGGACCAGTACATGAAGGCCCTGCGCATCATGAGCCGCATCGCGGTACGGTAAGGCTTCCGGAAGAAAATCACATTGGAATGGATCCTTTTGCGGTAACGAGCCGTAGAAGGCCCCATGACGAGGAAGGATAAGATAGCCTTCATCAAGAGCAGCAAGCGCAAAACGCACGTGTACAACGACCTGAACCGGTACACGGAACAACAGCTGAACGATGTGATCCGTGAGATCGTGCAGGGTCTGATCCGCGAAAGCGAGATCATTGCCAATGCCTATGTCAACGGATACAGATGATGCTGATGCGTGCGCACTGCTGAAGGCTGAAGACCTCAGGTAACCGGGCCCCAACGAAAGTAGGGGCCTTGTTACTTTATCACCAGCCTACGCCGAAAGCATAGCCCAATGAGAACCAAAGGCCGCTGATCTCGTCGGACTTTTCCAGTACCACTTCAGTTCCATAGGGCTTTTTGCTTGATCCGATGTTGTAGCCAACGTTCAAGTAAAGATCCTGGTACCATCCATCAAGTTCGCCGCGTGCACCCAGCCGCAATCCGATCGGAATGATCATGGTGTTCTTGTTAAGGGTGCGGGTAATGAACTTGTCATAACCGAACGCATCAATGGTAAGTTCGGTGAGCACCATGTTCATCTTGATGTTCCTGAAACCGATGGTGGAAGCAATGTAACCCGCCCCACCGAAATAGTACATGCTCCTGTATTGCAGTCCGAAGGACGACGTGGTCAATTCATAATAGTTCATGTAGTACGAAGAAGAGCCTTCAAATGAGTTCTTCTTCGGAATGAACAAGGCGTCCAGACCGATCGATATCCGTTCACCAAGGTCCTTATCAAGGCCGACCAGGTAGTTGAGGTTCAACTTCCTCTGGGTGCTTCCGTATTCTATGCCGGCCCTTATGCCTGTTTGTGCTGAAGCGCTGGAGCAGAGCCATGCGGTGATCGCGATCAGAATGTACTTGCGCATCTTCATTGAATGGTGAGGTTCAACATCTCCAACGCCTTGCTTATCGGAACCCCGAAGCCAAGACCTTCGAGCCCCTTTCCGCTGATCTTCATGGTGGCCACGCCCACCACCTTGCCGTTCTCATCCACCAGCGGGCCGCCACTGTTGCCGGGGTTGATGCTCACATCGGTCTGCAGGAAATGGAAACCTTCAATCTCACGGCGGCCGCTGAGGATGCCGCGCGTAAGGCTTTGGCCCAGTGATGCATCCAGCGGAGTACCGATCGCATAGATCTCTTCGCCCAGGGACAGCGCCTGATCATCACCGATCGATAGCGCGGGCAGGTCCGTGGCGCTCACCTTGATCAGGGCGAGATCGAAATCCTTGTTCGTCTTCAGGATCTGGCCGTCCAGGGTGAATCCTTGCTCGAATTTCACCTTCACCTGAGATTCGCCCTTAACCACATGTTCATTGGTGATCATGTAGCCGTCATTGGTTACCAGGAAGCCGCTGCCATGGCCATTTTCCGTTTGAATGGTGACCACCGCTTTCACCAATGCAGTGAACATGTCCTTGCGTCCCTCGAACGCGATGGGCGCGGGTTTGGCAAGGGTCATTTCCTTTCCTTTTGACAGGACCAGACCCGCTCCATACGCCGCCGCGATGCGATCGTGAAGTTCAGGGTCTTCCAACAGCAGACGTGCCGCGTGGGTCATGGCATTGGTCACCAGATCGCGCACGTTGGAGCTGGAGACATAGTAGATGGTGTTGGTGCTGTGGGTGAAGAGGATGCTGTCCTTGGCGGTGCCGCTCAGGAATTTCCAGTCCACGGCCAATTCCATCTGCCCATGGCAATTGTCCTTTTTTCCCTTCAGATCCGCCCTTACCTTCTTGAGTTCAGGGCGCATGTAGATCTTCGATCGTTGCACGGCCTCATCTCCCTTGGTAGTGCCCAGCCTCACGGCGCGTGTTTCCATCCAGCTGCCCTTCAAGCCTGAGGTTATAGCTGAGGTCAACGGATCGGCGTAGTTCAGGTCCTTGAAGATGCCATCCTTGTCCATGGTTATCTTCCTGCCGCCGAACTTTCCCAGATCGGGCCTGGCCCCAAGGGTGATGTCCATTCCTGCGATCGGCACAACATAATGCGAGAGATCCTCCTTCACCTCCTTGTACATCTGCACCCTGTACTCCTTCACGGGCAGATCGTACAGGTCTGCACTTTTCCGATCCACCATGTACGGGATCCCGAGTAGCATTGCATCAGCGAAGAGAACGCCACCGTTCATGCTGGGCCGTATGGTAAGCGTGGTGGCGCGGTAGCCGGTGAGACGGAGTTCGATCGTTACTTCCTCGCCATCTTCAGGGGAATAATCATAAGTGAACGGTGTGGTGCCCTTCTGGTTCCCGTTCACATGCACGGTGGCGCCAGCGGGATCGCTGTACAGGGTAACGGAATGATCACCCTTGTTCAAAATGGATGCACATCCGCTGAAAAGGAGAGCGGCAGCGATCGAAAATGCTGTAGATGTCGATCGAAGAAAGCGTGGAATGCCCAACATGTGCGCAAAATCGGAAAAATTCGTTCGTCTTTTTCATCTCACCATAAAAAAGTGAACGAATTGCTCCACGTGTAGTTCAATTCGGGGATGCCCGGTGCCGGACGAGTATCCCGTTGCAGGATCAATCTGGTCTCCACCGCGAATTTTTTTCCCGCCCTTATCCGTACCTGTGCTTCCGTTGCTATGCGATGATCGCGGATAAGACCGATCCGTGGCTGGTAATAAACGATCGCGGCCGTCTGCACTTGCGGATCGTGTTTCCAGGCGAACGATATATAACTGCTGTTCCTCGCATTGAAGTGATACAACTCATTCACCCGATCGGCCTCGTACTCAAGCATTACTGCAGAACCCAGCGCAATGCGCAGATCTGCCGATCGGCGAAGCACGTACCGGGGGCCAGCCCCCAGAAGCCAGCGTTCATCGATCCGAAGCGGTTTATTGTATTGCACCTGGGCAAAAGCCTCTGCCCACCATCGTTCCAAGATCTGCCGGTTGTACCGCACATGCTGGAAGCCTGTGTTCTGGAAGGCGTTCGCCTCCACCCGGTCCAATGTGATATCACTTACAAAGAACACCCGGTGGCGGTCCTTGATGAATTGAACGGCACCGTTCAAGCCTAGCGAAAGACTGCGCTGGGTATTCTCTGAGAGTGAATACCGCAGGCCTGCACTCCCGCTCCATGTCGATGTGTCATTGGCCGAACGCTTGTTCTCGATATTGACGATCTGCGCGTTAAGCGCATGGGAAAGCAGCACCAGAGCGGACAGTAGAAGTTCTTTCATTCAAGGATCGCAAAGATGCACCCCATGAAATGGGGTGTGATTCAATGGTGGCGATCGTGAATAGAAATGCACTGACGGAATGCGGGTTACGGCTTACCTTCGATCCATGGAAAGGCGTTGGAGGCTGAAGAAGCAGGCGGACGTTGCGCAGGCCGGGCGATTGGTACATGAGCGGTGCACATTGCCCGCGGCGAAATTGTTGGTACAGCGGGGTATCAAGGATCACGAAGGTGCTACGGCGTTCTTCAGGCCCGATCTTTCCCAATTGCATGATCCCTTCCTGATGAAGGACATGCTCGCTGCCGTGGAACGTATTGAGCGGGCATTGGGCGAAGGGGAAAAGATCATGATCTTCGGAGATTATGATGTGGATGGCACCACGGCCGTGGCGCTCGTCTATTCCTTCCTGCGCAAGTACACAGGAAACATCACCTTCTACATTCCCGATCGCTACGCGGAAGGTTACGGCATTTCCACACAGGGCATCGATCACGCAGGTGCAGAAGGAGTATCGTTGATCATCGCCCTGGATTGTGGGATCAAATCGATCGATAAGGTCGCTTATGCCGCCGGAAAAGGGATTGACTTCATCATCTGCGATCATCACCGGCCCGGCGAGAAGCTGCCCGAAGCTGTGGCGGTGCTCGATCCGAAGAGGGCTGATTGTGAATATCCATACAAGGAACTCAGCGGCTGCGGCATCGGCCTGAAACTGGTGCAGGCTTTCGCGATCCGCAACGATATCCCCATGCAGGAGGTATGGTCGCAGCTCGATCTGGTGGCAGTAAGCACCGCATGTGATATCGTTCCGGTCACGGGTGAGAATCGTGTGCTTTCCTATTTCGGTCTTCAGTTGCTCAATATGGAGCCTCGTCCAGGCTTGAAAGTGATGATGGACATGGCCAACGTGAAGAAGAAGCTTTGCGTTACCGATCTGGTCTTCACCGTTGGGCCACGGATCAATGCTGCAGGACGGGTGGAGCATGGCCGGCAGGCTGTTGAACTATTGCTATCCACCGATGTGAAACAGGCCGAACAGATCGGCCTGCGCATCGATCTCAACAACAAGCAGCGCCAGGAGCTGGACAAGGACATCACCGAGCAGGCACTGGAGCAGATCGTGGAACATGCGGCTACTCGTGGAAGTGCAAGTACTGTAGTATTCAACGAGAACTGGCACAAAGGCGTCATCGGGATAGTGGCCTCACGCTTGATCGAGAAATATTACCGGCCTACTGTAGTGCTCACCGAAGGCAATGGCAAGGCCGTTGGCTCGGCGCGCAGCGTGCGAGGATTCGATGTGTACGAGGCGATCAGCGCGTGCTCGGATCTTCTCGATCAGTTCGGTGGTCATATGTACGCGGCGGGGCTCACCATGCCTTTGGAGAACGTCGAAACTTTCCGGCAACGGTTCGACGAAGTGGTGGATCGAAGCCTTCCGAAAGAGCTTCGTTCACCGGTGGAAGAAGTGGACCAGGAGATCGGCTTCACCGACCTCTCCACGCCCATGTTGAAGGTGCTGAAACATATGGCCCCCTACGGGCCCGGAAATATGCGGCCGGTGTTCCTAACGCGTGGTGTGAAGGAGCGGGGCGATGCCCGGATCGTGGGCAACGATCATCTGAAGATGTGTCTCTCGCTTCCCGGCGAAGCGGCCATTTTCGATGCGATCGGATTCAAGATGGCCCATCACCTCGATCTGGTACGCAGTGGCCGGCCTTTCAGCATTCTGTATTGCATCGAAGAGAACGAATGGCAGGGCCGCCGTTCGATCCAACTCAACATCAAGGATATAAAGCCAGGTACTGAAGCATTGCTGGAGAATGAGACGGTGAAGGAGAATGCAATGGAGCAGGAACTGGCGATCCCATAAGCATCGATCTCCATGATCCGTCCTCTTTTTTCTTTGTTCATCCTGCTCCTTGCAACGCATTTGCGCGCGCAAACACCTACGTGGAGCAAAGATGTGGCGTGCATCGTCTACAGCCATTGCACCACATGTCATCGTACCGATGGACCCGCGCATTTCGAGTTGCTCACTTATGCGGATGCGTATTACTGGCGCAATGAGATGATGGCTGCGACGCAATCGCGATTCATGCCACCGTGGCCGCCCGATCCCGATTATCGATCGCTGGCACATGAACGCGTGCTGATGCAGGATGAGATCGATATCATTGCAGCATGGGTGAATGGCGGGGCACCGGAAGGCGATCCTTCACAAGCGCCGGAACCTCCGCAGTTCAATGGAAATGCGGTCATCAGCGATCCCGATCTTTCCGAGGTCATGGAGGACTTCACCATTCCCTCTTCCACGCAGGACCTGTATCGCTGTTTCGTGCTGCAGATCGACAATCCGACCGACCGTTACATCACAGGCATGGAGATCCTTCCGGGTAACAGTAACATGGTGCATCACGTGCTTGTTTTCCAGGATACCACCGGGCAGGCCCAGCAGTTGGATGCCCAGGATCCCGGCCCTGGTTACACCAATTTCGGAGGCATTGGCGTGAATGATGCGAAGCTGATCGGGGCGTGGGTCCCTGGTGAGCAGCCGTTCTTCACCCCGCCAGGAATGGGGATCCAACTTTTCGCAGGTGCGGACATCGTGATGCAGATCCACTATCCCGCAACAAGCAACGTAGAGGTGGATTCAACACGGATCAACCTGCAGTTCAGCGATGCGCCGTTCATGCGGCCTCTCGCGATCGATGCCGTGCTGGATCATGGTTGGACCCTCACCAATGGACCTTTGATCATTCCGCCGAACGAGGTGAAGACATTTTACAATGAGTTCACGGTGCCGTTCAACGCGACCATCACCTCCATAGCACCACATGCGCATCTGGTGTGTACTTCAATGAAGTCTTTCGCGGTGCTGCCATCAGGAGATACAATTCCGCTCATCGATATCCCGAACTGGGATTTCCGCTGGCAGGGCCATTACTCGTTCCGCAACCCGATTTATCTGCCGCAAGGGACAGTACTTCACGGAGAAGCCACATATGATAACACTGCGAACAATCCGTTCAACCCGAACGACCCTCCGCAATGGGTGTACCTCGGTGAGTCCACCACGAATGAGATGATGCTTTTCTATTTTGCCTGGACACCGGGTCTGGCCAGTGACGTGAACATCGTGATCGATGACAGCGAGCATCAGGCGCATCATGACGATTGCATGCCCGATCTGCTTACTGGAGTGAACGGGCTGGATGAGATCGAGTTCGATGTGTATCCCATACCGGCCCATGATCGGCTTCATGTAGGAACTGCAGGATCGACAGGTACGATCAGGATCATCGATGTGACCGGAAAGATCGCTTTGGAGCAAAGGATGATAGGATCGACGGTGATCGATGTGCAGCACCTTGCCCGCGGTCCGTATTCGATGGAGTTCCGAAATGATCAAGGGGTCGGGCAACGGAAGATCATCCTGGAATGATCAAGCCTTTCGATGACGAGTATTTCATGCGGCAGGCGCTGCGTGAGGCGGAGCAGGCCTTCAAGGCGGATGAGGTTCCGATCGGCGCGGTGATCGTGCATGGCGATCGCATCATCGGCCGGGCACATAACCTCACCGAACGCCTCAATGATGTCACGGCCCATGCGGAGATGCAGGCGATCACGGCCGCAGCGGAAGGCATCGGTGGAAAATACCTGCGTGATTGCACAATCTATGTCACCGTTGAACCGTGCGTGATGTGTGCTGGGGCCCTGGCCTGGGCGCAGGCATCGCGGATCGTCTTCGGAGCTTTTGATGAGAAGGCCGGTTATCGCCGGATCGGAAATAGGTTGCTCCATCCGAAGACGCAGGTCACCGGCGGGATACTGGAAGCCGAATGCGCCGATCTGATGCAGGCGTTCTTCAAGAAAAAGCGGGTGTTGTAGTAGCGATCTTCCGTGATGACGATCGATATGGGAACAACATTCGGTCAACAGGCAAGTCCGATCTAAGAGGCATTATTTGTGTGATCGCGCCAGCTTGCGTGAGGGATAGAAGCGGAAAGCCCGGACCGGAGGGAGGACTTGCAGCGGATAGCCCGACGCCGTTGCTGCCGCGGTGACGCGGCAACAACGGCGGCACGCCCAAACCATCCATCACTCATGCAACGGCACTGCACTGTGCGTGTACGACATGGATCGGCGCTGCGGCAACTTGCACCTTATGCTGCGGAACTTTCTGCTTACATCGGTGCGCAACCTCTGGCGCAACAAGCTGTACACGCTGATCAATCTATTGGGGCTTGCGACAGGGATCGCGTGCTTCGTGCTGATCGCGCTGTATGTGCGTTGGGAAAGGAGCTTTGATCGCTTCGTGCCGCATGCAGAGCGCGTGCACCGTGTGGTGGGCGAGATCGAGATGGAAGGCCAGGGCGAGCGCAGCAGCAGCATGGTGTTCGGGCTTGGTCCCACGCTTTACAATGATCATCCGGAGTTGATCGAGAAATACTG
>JAEZAU010000036.1 GCA_023430325.1 Bacteroidota bacterium
GGCAGCCTGCTCGCACGGCACTTCGCCGATCGGAAGGATGATGTGATCGTTTTGACGCGCGGAAAAGGCCGCACGAGCCGAGGGATCCAATTCGTGAATTGGGATCCCGAAGATCCCAAAGACCTGCATGAGCTCCTGAATAACGCTCACATTGTGATCGGTTTGAACGGCGCATCGGTGGACAGCAGGTATAGCAAGGCTCGAAGATGGGAGATCATGCACAGCCGGCTGGCAAGCACCTGGGCGATCGGCGATGTGATCGGAAAGTGCGAACATCCACCGCAACTATGGCTCCAGGCCGGCACAGCGACCATCTATCGTCACGCCGAAGATCGGCCAATGGACCAGTTCACCGGAGAACCCGGCAAAGGCTTCAGCGTGGAGGTGGCCCGTACATGGGAGGCAGCGGCGAAGCGATCCATCGAAGGTTGTGAGACCAGGCTGGTGCTTCTGCGCATGGCGATGGTGCTGAGCAATGCTGGAGGAGTGCTTCCAAAACTTCAGCAGATCGTGAGGATGGGCCTCGGTGGAAAACACGCCAGTGGCGAACAATTCGTGAGTTGGATCCATGAGAAGGATCTGGTTCGCGCGATCGAACACATCATGTCGTCAAAGACAGAAGGGATCTACGATCTGGCAGCGCCGGAACCTGTGAAGGATTGCTTGCTGATGGAAATGCTCCGCGCACAATTGCGTCCATGGATCTCATTCCCAAAACCACGCTGGATGCTTGAGATCGGTGCCTGGTTGATGCGGACGGAAACGGAGTTGATCCTGAAGAGCAGACGGGTGGTGCCGACACGCTTGCTGAACGAAGGTTTTGAATTCCGCTATCCGGGGATCAGTACGGCATTGGTGGATCTGAGGAGAAAGCAGCAGTCGGCTATACTTGCCCAACGATCACTTACTTCACCTCAGGTCCTTCACCATGAAAACCTTTGAACGGTTCGACGTGATCATGCAATGGTCGTTGATCGTTGCATCCGTGGCCTATCTCGGCGTGAAAGAGGAACTGGAATACCTCATCCATGCTTACTTCCTTGTTGGTGGCTGGCAGATGATCAGTATGATCGTTCATGCGATCGCGTGGCGCAACGATCCATCATGGAGACGGGGCCGACGGATCTATAGTGGATCCGTGTTCTTGATCGTTGGCATTACAGCACTGTCCGCATGGCTGGAACTTCCGATCGTATTCTGGATCTTCTACGGCCTTCTTTTCTTTTCGCCGTTCATGGCCATCTTCTACGCCGGTCTCTGTACGAAGGAGCTTTTACAGTTCAACAAGGAACGATCGAAAGAATACGGTGAGCTGCGGAACGTTACTTCCGAAGCTGAGCTGCATTCCCCTCATAAAGACCGATGAAGTCCCTTAGCCTGTTGATAGCTCCACTGTTCCTGTCGTTCTGCAGCAACGATCCGAAGCCGGTCGCCGATCTTGCGGGATTGCGATCGAAAGCCGCGCAAGCATTGGCCTTCTGCAAGGAAAAAGGCTACTCCACCGATCGCTGCATCTTGATCGACATGAGCCTGCATTCAGGAGTGGACCGGTTCTTCGTATGGGATCTCATGGCTGACACCGTAAGCCATAGCTTCCTGGTGACACATGGCGCCTGCGATGGTCCCTGGGCAGTGGATGGATCGAAGGATGTTCCGCGGTTCAGCAACGTGAGCGGCAGCCATTGTTCATCGCTCGGAAAATACCGGATCGGAGAGCGCGGGCACAGCCAATGGGGCATCGGTGTCAAGTACATTCTGCACGGCCTGGAGAGCACGAACAACAATGCCCAGAGCCGGTTCGTGGTGCTACATTCCTGGGAGGCCGTGCCCGATGAAGAAGTCTATCCGCGTGGCTGCCCGGAAAGCTGGGGTTGCCCGGCACTTTCGGATAATGCCATGCGTACGGTGGATGCCTTGCTCAAAGAGAGTAAGAAAAGCGTGCTCCTATGGATCTATGAGTAGGGCGAATTCCTCCCGGGTCGTGGCTGCGCCTGCAAGTCCGCGGCCGTTGAATGCACGGCCTGTGGGCTTTCCGGCTGCGCCACTTACGCAGATCCTGTGAGGCTCCGCGAGTTTCTTTCTGACCTTGATCGAATAACGGGTCGGCTCACTTCCATATTTTTCAATTAGGATGGAAACATCGATCGAAGAACGGATCACGCTCGTCAACCACCGATCGGCGTAAGTGGCGCAGGCGGAAAGCCCGGACCGCAGGGAGGACTTGCAGGCGAAGACACGACCTGACAGGATCCCGCCCCAAATGCTCCCAACCTGTCATTCTCAGCTTCATCCTCACCGCCCCCGACCTTTGCACCATGGAATTCGGCATCTATTCTTTCGTGGACCATACTCCCGATCCGATCACCGGTGAAATGATCAGCGCTGAGCTTCGGCACAGCAACTTGTTGGAGGAAGCAGAGATGGCCGAGGAAGCCGGGCTCGATGTCTTTGCGATCGGGGAGCATCACCGGCCGGACTTCATTGCTTCTGCACCTTCGGTGATCCTGGCTGCGATCGCGGCGCGCACCAGGAAGATCCGTCTTTCAAGTGCAGTAACAGTGCTGAGCAGTGAAGATCCGGTCCGTGTGTACCAGCAATATGCAACGCTCGACCTGCTGAGCGGTGGCCGCGCTGAGATCATGGCCGGCCGCGGATCGTTCACTGAGTCATTTCCGCTGTTCGGGTACGATCTGTCCTTGTACAATGAGCTCTTTTCGGAGAAGCTGAAGATGCTGTTGGAGATCAGGAAAGGTGAGGTCCTCACATGGAAAGGCAAGCACACACAGACCGTGGAAGGCCGTGCGGTGCATCCACGTTCCATCCAAGACCCCCTGCCGGTGTGGATCGCCGTTGGCGGAACACCTGAAAGTGTGGCGCGTGCCGCAACACTTGGTCTCCCAATGACCCTGGCGATAATCGGCGGTGAGCCCGCCCGTTTCAAGCCGTTCACCGATCTGTACCGGCAGATGTGGCAGCAGGGAGGTCATGGGATGGACAAGCTCCAACTCGGGATCGGGTCGCACGGTTTCATCGCCGACACATTCGAAGAGGCCGCTGAACTGATCTATCCGCGATACGTGATGATGATGGGCAGGCTTGGCCGCGAGCGCGGTTGGGGACCGATCGGAAGACCGCAGTTCGAGCACGAGATATCCCCGGACGGAGCCATGTTGCTCGGCGATCCCGATACGGTGATCAAAAAGATCCTGCGGGAGCATGAACTCTTCGGCTTCACCCGTTTCAGCCTGCAATTCAGCGTTGGATCGGTGCCGCATGAGAAGATGCTGCGGTGCATAGAGCTCTATGGAAAGGTGGTGGCACCGGCAGTGCGAAAGGCGATCGGCGTAAAATGAATTGGACCGGATGACGGCTCCTCGCCGCCAACCGGTCCAACCCAATATTCAACTGCGATGTATTACAAGAGAATGATCAGAAGAATGATGATCAGCAATGCTGAAAGCGAGATGTAGAGCACAGGTTGCTGGCTGTTGATCACGTTCACCTCCTCCTTCAATTCCTTCAGTTCAGAACGCAATTCCTTCCGTTCTTCCTTGTTGAGCGCAGAGCGATCGGTGTTGTAGATGGCTTCAAGGCGTTCCTTGATCTCCAACACACGTTGTTGTTCCGCTTCGCTCAACTTCTGGAAGTTCTCCTGGTTGATCTTGATCTCACGCTCCGGCGTACCGGCAACTGCCGGTGTACCGGCCCAACCGATCATGCACGCTGTAAATGCAGATGCGATATATGCCTTGGCCTTCATGATGTTATGCATTAATGGATATCTGATGGACCGGGGAATGAAAGACCGTACCGATCGGACCGGCCGAATGACAACAAACTGAAGTTCAGAAGGTTGAATACACCCCGCCATCTTGGTCAAGGGTGGAGCGATCGTGGAGTTAAGTACACGATCGAACGGAAAGATCACTGGCGTGTAATAGCAGCAAAAGACCATTCCATGCTCAGAACGCAACTGCTTCTCCCACTTCTATTTATTTCCACAGTTTCCTTTTCCCAGGTATCGGGCAATCTTCTGTATGATGCGAATAACCGGATCTTCTTCCAGCAGGCCGAACAACCGGTGAAGGCGACCGTGCTGGGGAATGTTCTCCTGCTTGAAGTGAACGCCATGATGAACGTGCGCGCGGACAGCTACCTCGCGATCTTTCACCTGAACCAGATCGGGCAGACTGCCGAAGAGACCGACAGCCTCATGAACATGCGGATCGATAACCTGCTCGATCGCCTGGAACATGAAAAGATCGGTACCGAAGAGATCTTCGTGGACATGCTTTCCTTTCTTCCGGTCTTCGAGATCGAGGAGACGCGGAAGCTTTTCAGCAAGACCTACCATGAAGTCCCTGCAGGCTTCGAGATCCAGAAGAACATCCACATCCGGTTCACCGATCCGCGTGTGCTCGATCGCATTGTTACCTCAGCCGCCAAGGAAGAGATCTACGATCTGGTGAAGGTGGACTATTACGTGCAGGACCAGGGCGCGCGCTACGATACACTACGGCTCTTCGCGCAACGCACCATGCAGCAGAAGCTCGATCATTTCACCAAACTCGGGTTGAAAGTGGCCGATAGCCACAGGACCGGTGCGGAAAAGAACGGCGCACATTTTCCGCTGGAACGTTATACATCCTACAACGCAAACAGCCGCGCAAGCCTCAACAGCAGACGGAAGGGACAGGTGGTGAACGACATCAGGAAGCCATCCACGCTCTTCTACAACAAGGTTCCCTACTCCAGCTTCGATCTGGTACTGCATCCGGAGATCACCGAACCTCCGGTGCAATTCACCTACAACCTTACACTGCATTGCCAGCTTCCGCCAGAGGTGACAGCGAAAGAGGCCAGGCAGATGGTGAAATACATCCTGCTTACCGATAAAGGCGACTTGAAAGAACTGCAACTACCTTGATCGCTATGTATTTGGGCGTGTCCTTTGCCCGGCGGTGCGCCGCCGGGCAGGGGCCGGGCTATCCGCTTCAAGTCCTCAGCCAAATACGCAGAAAGTCCGCTTCGCGACCCTCTCCTTCCGGAGAGGGGCTGGGGGTGAGGCTGCGCAGCTTCCGGGCTTTCCACTTCTATCCCTCACGCTTGTCCTGAGCGGCGCCGAAGGGCAGCTGTGCAAGATCCCAAGATCGTTCAATGCCCGATCGGGTAGTGCTTTCCACAACCAATTCACCGCAGACCGCTTAAGAACCAATTCCTTTGGACCTTGTTGAATTGGCATAAGCTTCGCCTGAAGCTGGCACGCGCATTAGATGTCCAACCCCGGAAGCGACAAGGAAAAAAGATCATCCAGGAATAGATGGCCTCGCAGGATCGCCAAGGCGATCATGTGGCTTCTGTTGCTGCCGGTGATCCTCCTCATACTTGTTGCGATCCTCATCTACGTGCCGCCGATCCAGAATTTCCTACGCGGCAAGGCCGTCACCTTTCTGCACGAAAAGACAGGCACCAACGTATCGCTGGACCATTTCAACCTGCGCTTCCCGATCGGTCTCACGCTGGAAGGTTTTCACATGGACGATCTGCAGGGAGACACGCTGGTCCACGTGGGCGCATTGAAGGCGAACGTTTCCATGAGCTCGCTCTGGCGGAAGAAGATCGTGATCGGATCGATCTCCCTTGAAGGTGGCCGCGCCAGCATCATGCAGGACCGGGACAGTGTCTTCAACTTCGATTTTCTCACCACCGCCTTTGCCACGCCAGATACCGTGGCCAAGGAACAGAATATCGACACCACCGCCACCGATGCCTGGGCCCTGGTGGTGGAGGAATTGGAATTGGAGGATCTGCGACTGAAGATGGATCTTGCCCCATCACGATTTGCTTGCGATCTGGTGATCGGTAATTTCGAAGTCGGCTTTGATGAGTTCAGCATGGATCCGATGCAGATCCATGTGGATGAGATAGCGCTGGCGGATACGCGGGTCCATCTACGCACAGCACCATCTGGTGAACCTCCCGAACCGGACACCTATCCACATCTGAAGAACCCGATGAAGGACCAGGATCTCCGGTTCCAACGCTTGCTCGTAGAGAATGTTGAATTCTCGATGAAGGATGCGGTAAAGGGTGATAGCCTTTGGCTCACGCTCGCAGAACTGGACATCGGTACGCGTGAGATGTTGCTGAAAGAACAGAAGGTCGAGATCGAGGAGATCTTGATCGATGGATTCCATTTCGGCCAATTGACCTTGGCGCCATCGATCGACACTTTGGGCAAGGACACCACCCGCATCGATCCGCCGTGGCTCGATCAGAACGACGGTTTCAGGTATTTCATCCGTGATTGGGATGTCGCTCTGGACGAACTGAGGATCCAGAACTCGTCGGTGGCCATGCACACAGGTTACATTGAAGCGCCGGCCAGGTTGCTGGATCCGGCCCATATGCTCTTCAGTGATCTCCGCATGGATCTTCAGGACGTCGCAGTGAACAATGATCGCCTCACCGCCACACTCGAAGAATTACACGCCGAACCCGGCAACGACCGGACGGATCTGGATGTTTCCTTCGCCCTGAATGCGACTTCGGAAAAGATCGAGATCAGGAAAGGTTCGATCGCCTTGGGCGAAAATGAATTCGCATTGTCGCTATCGGCGCTTCCTGGAGATCTTTCTCAAGCTTACCGATCACCGGAGAAAGTGCCCATCGCTCTGGACTTCTCAAGTGAGTTGGATCTCTCCCTCATCATGCCACTGATCGCTGAACTCACCGGTGATCAAGCGTTGAACATCCGATCGGCCGAGACCTGGAAGACAGCCATGGCGGTGAACGGCACACTTCAGCAACTGGATACCATCCATATCGATCTGGACGGTGATCAGGGCAGCAGGATATTGCTTCTTGCTGGCATCGCGAACGCCGCCGAATGGCCCAACAGTTCCTTTCACTTGAAGCTCGACGAATTCGTGATGGGTAATGGGATCAGGCAATTGGTTCGTGCGAAAGCTCCTGCTGGAACAGATCTGCCGGAAAGGCTCGCGATGTCAGCGAATGCTTCGGGATCGAACGGTGCGATCAAGGCGACGATGGCGATGAAGAGCGATGCAGGTAATGTCGATCTGAAAGCAGATGTGAACGGCATGACCAAAAAGGTCCCCGATCAATTAAAGTTGGATCTGAAAGTCCAAGATCTGGCGACCCATCGGTTCACCGGCGATTCCTTGCTCGGTTTCATTTCAATGGAATTGAAAGCTGATGGAAAGAACCTGAATTCCCCGGCACGCACCGGAACCCTTCACCTCACACCACAAAAGCTGATATACAACGGGATCGATCTCAGCAGCCTCCAGTTGAACGGGAATGTGAACGGTGATTCATTGGAAGTCGCCTTGAAGGTTGCTCATGATGTTGCTGCGATCGACCTGAAAGCGCGTGGTCATTGGCCTGACGAGAACGACAGCCTGCGCGCATCATTGGATCTGCTCGTGAACAACTTGGAATTGGAGGAGCTTGGTCTGATGAAGGATCCGTTGGGCGTTCAAGGTCATTGGAATGGGAACGCGGCATTCCATACCAATGGCATGGGTCACTTCGATCTTACCGGTGATGGAGTCCGCATCTTCAACAAGGCCACTGATTTCTTCTTTGAGGAATTCGCTGCACGGGCATATATCAGTACCGATTCCACTGCGATCGATCTCAACAGCGACGCCATCGATCTGGCCTATCACACGAACATCCATCCAGACAGCCTGCTGACCCACACTTCGGAAAGGCTCATGGCCATCGTGAAGGACGATACCAGTTTCGTAAGCACGCCAGGTAAGCGGATGGATCTTTCGATCTCCATGCCGCGCACCGAATGGCTCACGGAAGTATTGGTACCGGAACTGGAAGTGATCCAGCTGGAAAAGTTCACCGGCAGCTATGACAGCGACATCGATGAACTGCAGATGCACATCCACCTTCCGAAATTGATCTACCAGAAGATCCAGGTGGATGAATTCGTAGTGGACGTCACCGCGAAGGACAATGCGATCAATGGCAACCTCAGCGTCCAGCGGATCGACCAGGACTCCATCCGTTTGGAAAGGCTCTCGATCGATGCGACCTCCAGCGGCGGTGATCTGAACACCGTCCTGCGCATCGCCGATGAAGATCAGGACCGCTACCGGATAGCCACGGTACTACGCACGCTCGATAAAGTGCGCGAGCTGCGTGTGAGCGAAGATCTTGTGATGAATAGAACGCAATGGACGATCCATGGCGACAATGTGATCCGGTTCACTGAAGGAGGCCCCGATGTCACGAACTTCATCCTGACCTCCAATGATCAACAGTTGGAGATCTCCACTCCTCCCGACCGGCTGATCCTCGACTTCCAGAACTTCGATCTGGGCACGTTCACCAATATCATCACAACGATCGATTCCATTCCGCTGATCGCAGCCGATCTGAACGGCGATGTCGATCTTCCTCGCTCCGATGCAGCTTTCTTGAACGCCGACCTTACGTTCAATGAGCTGAAAGCAATGGGAACGGAGCTTGGATCATTACGGGTCCAGGCGGATGAGAAAGCGAAGAAGCACTTCGATCTGGCGGCAAGGCTGGAACACAATGTGAACCGTTTCGATCTGGAAGCCGGTGCCGATCTGAGCGGCGAAAAGCCGAAGGTCGATGCCACCGGCGATCTCGCGTTCCAGGATCTTTCCTTCTTGAAACCTTTCGTCTCCGATCTGTTGTATGAGCTTACAGGATCACTGGTCGGCGACCTGAAGATCGCCATGGCCGGGGATGATCTGGATATGCTGGGCAACCTGAACTTCAAGGATGCGGGTGTCGGGCTCATCATGACCGGCGCCACCTACAGGCTCCAGAACGAGACGGTCACATTCGATCGGAAAGGCATCCATTTCGATTCGTTCGCGTTGGTGGACAGTGCTGGAAATCGCTTTGTGCTGGATGGTGATATCGATCAGAACGCCGATCCATCACCAGCTCTTGATCTGCGACTTCGCACCGATCGGTTCCAATTTGTGAACAGTACTTCGGAGGACAACCAGAGTTTCTACGGCGATCTTTACACGGCACTCGATCTGCGGATCGAAGGCCCCGCGAACGACCCTGAGGTGAACGGGTCGGTGGGCATCCTGGAAGGCACGTACATGAGCATCGTGCTTCCCGGCAGCAAGGTGGAATTGATCGATCATGAAGGTATCGTTGTCTTTACCGATGATTTCGACAGCCTCGATACGCTCAGCCAGGTCGCCGATAGTGAGGTATTGCGAGATTCGTTGGCCGCGGAAATGCCCGGCATCGCGATGGATCTCGACATCCGCATAGATCCAAAGGCCACCTTCGCCATCGTGCTCGATCCAGTGACCGGTGATGCAGCGACAGCCCGAGCCGAGGCCGATCTGAACTTCAGGTATGGTCACGACCGCGACATGTACCTTGAGGGGCCGCTCACCATTCGGGAAGGCCGGTATGAATTGAATTTCCGTGGCCTGGTGAAGAAGGAGTTCGAATTGGTGGATGGCGGTACCATCACCTGGAACGGTGATCCCACGAAAGCCCGCTTGAACATAGCCGCAAAATACATTTCCAACACACCGCCGTACGCGCTTGTCGCGAACGCATCACAAGGCCTCACCGAAGGAGAGACAAATCGCCTGCAGCAACGGCTTCCGTTCGAAGTATTGATCAATGTGGGTGGAAGGATGGATGATCCGGACATCTCCTTTGGGCTTGATCTGCCGCGCATGATCCGCAACAGCTATCCACAGGTGAACGACCGTCTTGAGCAGCTTTCCCAACCGGTGTTCGAAGAAGAAAGGAACCGTCAGGTGTTCGCGTTGCTGGTCCTCAACACGTTCATCATCGATGACCCCGGCAGTGCACCCGATCGCGATGGCGGCTTTGCCGAAAATGCCGCACGCAATTCAGTGAACCGCATGCTCAGCGATCAATTGAACAAACTGACCGGCCAGTATGTGAAGGGCGTGGATATTTCACTTGGCGTGAACACCTACGATCAACAGAGCGGCAACAGCACCTACCAACGCACTTCGGTGGATTATCAAGTGAGCAAGAGCGTGATGGACGATCGGTTGACCTTCGAGGTGGGCGGATCGATCGGCGTGGATGAACAAGGGAGCGATGTCAGCAATGTCAGCAGCACACGCCGCGCCCAATACGCCATCATGTATTCACTGACCGAAGATGGCCGTTACCGCCTGCGCGGATTCCATGAGAACGCCTTTGATCTGTACGATGGTGAGATCACCCGCAGCGGCGTGGCGATCATGTACACCAAGGAGTTCGAGGAGAATGGCAAAGCACGAAGAGAACGCCGTGAGATGATCCAGAAATACAGGGAAGAACAATTGAAGGGTTCGGGTGAAGATGGCAAAGCGGTGCAGGAGGAGAACGGCCTGGAATAATCAAGGGATATATATGTTGGATATGTTGATCGGCTACCAGAATTGAAGGCACATCCATCACTCATCATATTGGTCGTTGTCCTGTTGTGCAGTTGCACAGGATTGAAGCACCGCACGCCGGAAGATCCGCTCTTCTCAAAGTATGAGGTGATCTTCACGGAAGAGCCTTCCTACGAACCGAAGGAGGCGAAGGCCGAATTGGAAAGTGTAGTGATACCGCAGCCCAATAAGAGCATTTTCGGCATGAGGCCCACCGTGGCGCTACACAATATGGTGAAGGAACCCGAGAAGAAGAAAGGCTTCAAGTTCTTCTTGAAATACCGCCTGGGTTCGGAGCCTGTGCGATTCGCCGATGTACCGGTGGATGATATAGTGGCCGCCATGGAGAACCGCATGCAGAACCGCGGCTATTTCAAAGCAAGGGCCAGGGCCAATGTGATCAAGGAGAGGAAGACCGCACGCATCGAATTCAACGTCGATCCCGGCCGGCCGCATCTCGTTCGCAACATCCAATACGACCATACGCATGGCCCGGATACGTTGAACAAACTGATCTCCGCCGAGAATGAACGATCATCACTCGCGCCGGGCATCGCGTACGACCTGGCCAAGATCGTAGCGGAGCGCGAACGCATTTCCAATTCATTGCGCAACAAAGGCTACTACCGCTTCAGGGATGATGACCTCATTTTCGCAGCGGATACCACCGTTGGTGAAAAGCAGGTCGACCTTCACCTGCACATCAAGCCGGCCGCCTCTCCCCTTTCACTGCAACGATATACGATCGGCGATGTCTACGTGCATGGCGATCGCGATGATGTGCTGCCGCCTTCGGACACCACGTTCGTGGACAGCGTTCACTATGTCAACTACCTCAATATGTTCAGGCCATCGCCGATCGCTCATGGGGTTTTCCTGAAGCCCGGGGAATTCTTCTCCCTGAGAAGGACCGACTGGACCCAGTCCTATCTCTCGAGCTTCGGCGTGTTCCGAACCACGCAGATCGTCTACAAGGATGACAGTCTTCAACAAAGCGTTCTCAATGCTGATGTGTTCCTCGTTCCGCTGAAACGGTTCACCTTCTCCACCGAACTGAACGCGGTGAACAAGAGCAACAACTTTGCAGGACCCGGTGTGCGCATAGGTTTCAAGGACCGTGGCCTTCTTCGCGGTGGTGAGATCCTGGATGTGAACCTGCACGGCCGTTTTGAAACGCAGATCGGCGGACCGGGAAAAGGTACCAACGCCTACGAGGTCGGCGTAAAGGCATCGTTGCAGGTACCGCGGTTGATCTTCATCGACCGCAAACGCCGGCCGAGGCCGCAATCGCCCACCACACGCATCGATCTCGGTTACACGCTTTTCCGGCGGATCGGCCTGTACGGATTGTCCTCGGCCAACGCATCGTACAATTACATCTGGCGCCACAACTACCGCACATGGCATGAGATACAGGTGCCCGAGATCAGCTTCAACAAATTGATCTTCACCTCGCCGGAATTCGATGCGTTCCTATCCGAGAATCGCGTTATCCAACGATCGTTCGAGGAACAGTTCATCTTCGGTCTGGGCTACACGCTCACACGCAGCAGCCGCCGGCCCCGCGATCCGAAGACCAAGCCTTACTATACCATCACTTTCGGTGTGGATGAAGGCGGGAACCTGCTCAATGGCATCTCAGCGCTCAGCGGCCCACGCCCGCCTGAAGGTTATGAACTCTTCAACGAACGCTACTCGCAGTACGTACGCCTGCGGCCTGAGATCCGTTTCAATTACCCGATCGGTACCAATGATGACCAGATCGTAACGCGATTGCTTTTCTGGTATGCGTATGCGTATGGCAACAGCGACGTGGTGCCGTTCGTGAAACAATTCTTCGCCGGTGGGCCCATGAGCATTCGCGCTTTCAGGGCAAGGAGCGTCGGTCCTGGATCCTATGTTTCAGATGCCGCCAGCAACGTGCTGGTGGACCAGGTGGGCGACATGCGGCTCGAGGCTAACCTCGAATATCGGTTCACCATCGGCGGCATCATCAAGGGCGCTTTGTTCAGCGATGCGGGCAACGTGTGGCTGGTGAAAGAGGATCCGCAGCGCCCCGGCGGAAAGTTCAACAGTGACGACTTCCTCAAAGAGATAGCCATGGGCGCGGGTTTCGGCATCCGCATCGATCCGCAGTTCCTGGTGATCCGCCTCGATCTTGCATTTCCCTTGCGGCGTCCTGATATGCCCGAAGGCCGCCGCTGGATCTTTCATGGCGATGAGGATGGTGCACGCAATTTCGATCGTTCACCCCTGCTCAACATCGCGATCGGTTATCCGTTCTGAGCGGGTCGTTGGGAGGTGTGCGATCAGGAATTTTGGGCGTGCCCCGAACCCCCGGGCTCCGACCCGGGGCTTCGGGTCGCGCTCTACGTTCCTACTCCTCGCTGCGCTGCGGGGTATCCACTGCGATCGCTCACGCGCTGGCGCGCAGCCTTGAATTCTTCCTAAAAATTAGATTTGCGCGTACTCAAACCATCTCCTGTTGTGACCCTTCCTCGGATCTCAAGCATTCTGGCGTGGCTTGAAGATCATGCTGGACGGGTTGGACTCTTGTCAACGTGCATCTACGTTGGTCTGGGCGCCTCCATTTGCAGAAGTGGTGGATCATCGTGTATTGAATTATTACTGGTCATTACTTCGGCTGCCTTATTGCGCGCTGTCATTATGGCCACCGTCATGTTCGGGATATTAAGAAAGATCGGCTTATCTCTCCCACTTCACGAAATTGCTAAGTCATTGATCCCAGCAATTGCATTATTTGAACTAGCAGCGTTGTTGCAATTGGGAATGCATCTTTCCATTGTGGCATTGATCACTCTGTGCATTGCGTCGATCCTTCTGATCGCGGCGATCGATCGATTATGCGCTAAGGGAACACGGCATGCCATCGTTACGGGATTATTCGCGATCAGCATCACGTTAATGGTCTGGTTCACATTTGCAGGGATCAGATCGTAATGCGCTAACCACTGATCTGCGTAAGCGGCGAAGGTGGAAAGCCCGGAGCGCGCGCAGCGCGTGAGGCCTTGCAACCGCAGCCGCGCCCTGGCAGGAATACGCCCGAATGGACCTTTTACTTCTTGAAGAAGCCGTGCGAAAGGGAGATCTCCCAGCCGCCCATGCCGCCGGTGTAATTCTTCAGGCTCGAGGTGTTACGATCGTAGGAAATGCGCATGGTTGTGGTCCTGTATTTGACGCCGGTCTGCAGGATGAGCGCATCCTTTGTACGGAAACCGCCGCCGAGCATGAATGTGTACTCACTGTCCTTGAGCGTGTAACCGGCGAGCAGGCCAGCGTTGATCTGGGATACGCCGCCCTGGGCCATGTAGAGCATGTGCGGCGTGAGTGTCAGTTCATCCATCACATCCACTTCTGCGCCGGCGTTGGCCGCAAGACGCATCGGGCTCCGATCCATTTCATCGGTGAACGATTGCCGTGGCCGCGAGAGATGCGCGAACATGAGGCCACCCATTGGACGCACGCGCTTGTTCTTATCCACACTCACATAGGCCACACCCAGGTTGGCGTCGAAACCGAGCAGGCTGGTGCGCACGAAATTCTCGCCGGTGGGCAGGCTGGTATCGAACACATCATCGGTACCGGTGTACTGGCTATCGAAGATGTAGCCGCTGGGATCGAAACTGCGCTGTACGATGCCGAGTTGCAGGCCCACGGTGAGCTGGTGCTGGCGGCGGTATTGCGCATTCATGATGTCATAAGCCCCGGAGAGCATGAAGTTCATGTTGCGGTAACCGCTGCTGCCGGCCTTGTCCATGGAAACGAATGCGCCGTAGCCGTAACGTTCCATGGTGTTGGCACTGAACCAGGCCGCCGATCGGGTGAACGGTTTGCGCGCAAGCCCACGCCATTGATCGCGATGCTGTATGCCGGCGTTGAAGTCAAAGTTGTCCTGCCCGAACATTCCGGTCAACGCCGGATTGAGCTGCATGCCGCCCGCATCGTATTGTGAGAAATGATGATCCTGTGCCGCAGCAGCCGTGGTGAACAGGCAGCCGATCAGAATGGACTTGTAGATCGTGTTCTTCATTGTTGCCTGTTGTTATCGGATGATGCTGATGTCACCGGCCATTTCCACTTCCTGGCCATGCACCGTGCGTCCTTTGAAGGTGTAGACGTACACGCCGCTGGGCTGGTCCTTGCCGTTGTATGAACCGTCCCAGCCAACGTTCTGCTCGGCCGAGTTGAATAGCTGAACACCCCAGTTGTCATAGACGCGCACATCGAATTCCGTGAAAGGCCCACCTCGTACGAAGAAGATGTCGTTCTGGTTGTCGCCGTTCGGTGTGAAGGCCGTGGGGATACCCACCGGAAGAACGATCACAGGATCGGGTCCCGGAACTTCGAAGACCGTCACTGAGACGGATGCTGTATCGCTGCAGCCGCTGTCGTTTGTAACTGTCAACATGATGGTGAACGTGCCTGTTTCGTTGAAGACATGTTCCACGTTCTCACCGGTCACATCCGTGGTGCCATCGCCCATGTTCCATTGCCAAGTCGTGGCACCGACTGAAGTACTTGCCAGGTTGACGTATTCGTAGAGTTCAACAACATCGGGGCTCGCGGTGAAATCTGCGATCGGCGTTTCCGGGATGATCACTGTGAACGATGTGGTGGCTGAACAACCATTGTCATTTTCCGCCGTGAGCGTTACGTCATAACTACCTGCTGAAGGATACGCATGCATGGGTGAGCCTTCATTGCTGGAAGCATTATCACCGAATTCCCAGGTGTAGTTTGAAGCGTCTGTCGTATTGTTGGTGAATTCCGCGACCGTGGAGCCGCACTCCGCCACATGGTCCACATCGATCGATGGTGCGTTGAGAATGCTGGCGACGAGAGTATCCATCGCAATGCCGCAACCGTTGCTCGCGAGCAACACGAAGTTCAATTCCTGGCCTCCATCACTTGCCGCTGGTGTGTAGGTCGTCGAGAGGCTGTCGGCATTCTCGATAGTACCGTTGCCGTTGGTGACCCAGGTCATGCTCGATCCGGCAGTTGCCGTTCCGTTCAGCTCCAACACTTCCGAAGCGCAAAGGACCACATCATCGCCAGCGGTGACTATAGGCATCTCCTCGAAGGTGATCAACAAGGAATCGGTCACGGCTACGCAATCACCGTTGTTGGTGCTCGTGAGATGGATCCAAACGCTACCGTTGGCGATATCGATCGGGCCGGGCAGGTAGACAGCGTTGATCTCAACCGCATCGTCATTGAACTGGCCGTCGCCGGTGGTGCTCCATTCACCTGTTGACGTGGTTCCTTCCACCAGACCCGAAAGTGTGACGCCAGGCGTATTCACACAGGCCGACACATCAGGACCGGCATCCACGTTCGCACCCTCGCCGATCACGATCGACACGATATCGGTCGCTGCTCCACATGGTCCATTATTCGTGGACCCGAGTGTGAGTTGGACGCCGTTCAATTGATCGTTCGGTCCGAGCAGGTATTGCGCGTCCAGCTGAGTTGCATCCGGCGAGAAAGTTCCATCGCCGTTCGTACTCCAGACACCGGTTACGGACGTTCCGGTCACCGATCCACTCAACTGTACCATCGGTGTGCCGGGGCAGATGGATTGATCCGATCCCGCATCCACGTTGGCCGTGCTGTTGAAGGTTAACACGACCGTATCGGTGACCATGTCACAACCCATGGCTTCAGCGGAAAGGATCAGTGTAGCACTACCGGCAGCGAGTTCTTCCGCAGTTGCCTGGTATTGCGCATCGATCGCACTATCGGAAGGCGAGAATCCACCGCCGCCTATCGAGGACCAGCTGATCTGGTTGCTCGAAGAACTTCCGGCCAGGGACACGATAGAGGAATTGCAGATCAATTGATCATCTCCTGCGTCCACCGTCAGTTCATCATTGATGGAGATGTTCATCACATCGGACGCAGCTCCACAAGGGCCGTTCCCGGTAGATGAAAGGGTGAGCTGCGCGCCATCGATCATGTCGTTCGGGCCGAGAAGATATGTGGCATCCAGCGTCATTGCATCCGGAAAGAAAGTTCCATCGCCACTGGTGGTCCATGATCCTGTGATCGAACTTCCGCTCACCGTTCCGTTCAATTGCACGGTGTTGATCCCCGCGCAAAGTGTCACGGAATTTCCGGCAACTGCGATCGGTGTTGTGCTGAACGTGATGGTCAATGAGTCTGTCATTGTGCCACATCCGGAGCTATCAGCCACGGTCAGAACGATAAGAGCAGATCCACCATTCAATTCGTTCTGCGTCGCCGTGTAGGTCACATCCGCTGAGTCGGCAGAAGGAGCGAATGATCCGCCTCCGATCGAATTCCAAAGGATCGAAGCATTGCCGGAGACGATCGCTTGCAGCTCGGCCGTATTACCATCGCAGATCAGTTGGTCAGTGCCGGCATCCGCGGAAAGATCTCCTATGAATTCGATCGTGAGGATCGAGCTCATCGATGCGCAATACACATCACCTGTCGAGGTGAGCATGAGGTTCACCGATCCAGCTGCGATATCGTCCATGCTCGGTTGATAGGTGGCCGTGAGCTGATCGGGATCGGTGATGAAACTTCCTGTTCCCAAAGTGCTCCATATTCCTGTACCAGCCTGTGATATCACCGAACCGGTAACCTCCACCGGCGATCCGATGCACACCTGCTGGTCCATTCCGGGATCGACGATCGGTTGTGCGATCACAGTGACCTCAACATGATCGGCGGTAGGTATGCAAGCCTCGGTCGCGCTCAGGGTGATGGTCACACTTCCCACCGTGGCATCCTCCTCGCTGAAGATGTATTCGGCATCGATCACATCAGGCGAAGGCATGAAGGACCCCGTGCCCGACGTGGACCAGAGGACCGGAGTAATTGCGGAAATGGATCCCTGAAGAGCGAGCGGGATATTGACGCACATGATCGTGTCATTCCCTGCATCCAGCTCCGCTACGCCATTGATGAAGATGTGCATCGTATCGGTGCTTGCTACGCAGACACCATTCTCGAGCGTGGTCAGGGTCAAGGTGACCTCTCCATTCAGTTGATCGGTGGATCCGAGTTGGTAGACAGCGTCCAATGAATTCACTGAAGGTTCGAAGTTGCCATCACCCAGGCTTGCCCACTGCCCCATCGTCGATCCACCACCTACCGCACCGCTCAATTGTACTGATGTGGTCCCTGTACAGATGTACCGATCGCTGCCAGCATCCGCTTCAGGTGCATCCACCACGGTAAGAACAAGTTGATCCTGCATGGGACAAGCGTTGGTGGCTTGCAATGTCAAGGTCACGCTTCCAGATGCTGCATCAGTTGGTCCTGGCAGGTATTCAGCGTTCACAGCCGTGACAGAAGGAACGAACGTGCCATCGCCGGAAGTAGACCAGATGCCTGTGACCGTACTACCGCTTATCGATCCGCCAAGTTGCGCATGAACGTTGTCACAGACTGTTTGGTCGGCCGCAACGATCACCGAAGGCGGTGGAGTGAAGTTGATCTGCATCACATCGGATTCCGCGATGCAGTTGCCGTTGTTGGTGGAAGTAAGGGTAAGGAGCACGCTACCGGCATCCTGATCGGCCTGACTCGGGATGTATGTCGCATCCAGCGCAGTTGCTGATGGATCGAAAATACCGCTACCGCTGGAGGTCCATTCACCCGTTCCGGAACCGTTGATGATGATGCCATGCAAAGGAACATTCTCTCCGAGGCAGACGAACTCATCCTGTCCAACGATGACTTCAGGTTCTTCAATATAGGTGACGACAATGCTCGCACTTTCGGCGATGCAATTGCCATTGTTCGTGCTAGTAAGTGTGAAGTTGACCGAGCCATTTGCGAGATCATCAGCGCTTGGCATATAATTCAATGAAAGATCCGAGGTCGACCCATTGAAGGTACCGCTCCCATTCGAATTCCACACCCCAGTAGTGGCACCGGCCGACACGGATCCATTCAATTGGGTCACGGCATTGTTCGCACAGATCGTTTGATCAGCACCTGCATTCACAACAGGGGCCGGAGTGAAGGTGATCGTCATTTGATCGTCTTCCACATTGCAGCTACCGTTGTTGGTGCTCACCAATGTGAGGATCACGGATCCGGCAGTGGTATCGGCAGCGCTCGGCTGATAGACCGCGTTCAGATCGGTGTCCGACGGATCGAACGTGCCGCTACCGCTGGTGCTCCATTGGCCGGTGGAAGTGCTACCGGTCACCGATCCAT
>JAEZAU010000123.1 GCA_023430325.1 Bacteroidota bacterium
TCAGGAGGTTACCCAACGGTGAGTGGAGCATGCCGCTGAACCTTGGTCCCAACGTGAATACCAAGTATGATGAGGATGCGCCATTCATGCACAGTGATGGGACCACGCTCTTCTTCAGTTCCAACGGCCACACCAGCATGGGCGGGTTCGATATCTTCAAAGTAGTGCTCACCGACAGCGACATGAACGGCTGGGGCAAACCCCAGAATCTCGGTTTCCCTTTGAACACGGTGAACGATGACATCTACTTCTCACTGAGCGATGATGGCACTACAGGATACTTCTCATCTGAAAGGCCGGGCGGCATCGGACTGCAGGACATCTACCAGATCATTTTCCCGGGCAGCCAGTTGGACCATGTCTTTGTGCGTGGCGTGGTGGCGGATGCCGGCGATGAACCGGTGAAGGCACGGATCATTCTCACCGATCCAGGAACGGAGGAGGTCATCGGCGTCTACAACACGAACGAGAACACCGGCCGATTCTTCATTCTGCTCTCGCAGGACCAGCGTTGCCACATGACCGTTGAAGCCCCGGGATTTCTGGTACATGAAAGCGAGATGACCGGCAGACCGAACATTCCTGGATCCCGTGAGATGACCTTCGATGTGATGCTTACCGCTTCACCCGATCGCGATCGATTGACGCGGACGGAATGAGATCAGTTCTGGTAGACGCGGCCATTGCGCCAGCTTTCCACGTTCCGGTACCATGCGCCTTTGAGCATGGGATCGCGCTGCAGCACAAGATCATTATCGGTGAACGTGTTGTTGCGCTTGGTGAAGTTGAACGTGAGGCTCATCAGGTTGTTCTCTTCTCCATAGATCCAGGTCTCGTTCAGGTCGGTCTTGTAGATGGAAGTAGGCGTGCCGAAAATGATGTGTACCAGGCCGCGGTCGGTACGCCAGCCTTCGGTACGTGAGGTAAAATGCCTGTTCGCATTCTCCACGCGTGAATAGAAGATGCGGATGGCCTCACGTGCACGTTCACGATCGCCAGCAGCATCGAGCCAGAACTTCTCGATCGCCTTGCGGACATCATCGGCCTTTGAGATGCGATCGAACTCCTGCATGGACGTTATGTACCGCAATGGTTTCAACATATCGGTTCCATCGCTGATGTACGGATAGGCCTCCGACAGCACGAAGATGGAATATCCGGCCGTGGAGGAGGTGTCATTGCGCAGGTGATAGACGCCAGGTTCGTTCAAAGTGAGCAATGCACGGCCATTCTCGTCGAAGGTCACCGAAAAACTGCTGTCGGCTTTGGTCTCCGATCTTGGATCATTCGTGGTGGTGAACACCGGTGCCGGTAATGATACTTCGGATGAATGATGTGTGCCATGCAACGTGCCGCCAGCGAACGCGGTGTTGCGCAATTCCATGACCTTGCCGGTGGATAGATGATCGGTGAAGTAGGGAATGTTCGTCGCTGGATCCACCGGAAGAAAATATTGCCTGGTACCGGACGGGTCGCGTTCAACGCGTAGAAAGACCGAATTCTCACTATCGCGATTGAGGTCGCGGGCGGTCACTTTCACCACGAACGATCTGTTCTCATTACGCCGCATTTCCATGCTGCCCACCAATTCCATGTCCTCATTGGTATCAACGCTCCGATCCTGTATCAGGGTGCTTGAACTGTCCAGCAACGTTCTTGCGGTCCAATCGGTGAAACTTTCATAGGTGATACGCACCGCCGCCTTGAAAGGCCCGCCGCTGCCATCGCTCTTGTACAGCAGGTCCTTGGTGTTGAGCTTATAATAGATGATGGAGTGATCGGGAGCCGTATTGTGAACACGTGCCTGCAACTGGAGCAGGCTTCCCCCCTTACCGTATATGCTGACGAAATTGTTCTTGCGGCTGGTAGGTGTGCTGGTGGCACAGCCCAGCAGTATCAGCGTTAGAAGGAATGGATAATATCTTTTGAGAAGGACCATGGACATCAGGAGCCGAGGATCGTCCGCGACACCCACACGAAGATAAGCCTCTTCAGGCGCTCAATTGTCCAGGATCACGATCGGTGTGCCTTCGGGAACGCGATCGAAAAGTTCGATGATATCACGGTTGAGCATGCGGATGCAGCCGCGGGAAGCCGGTGTGCCGATGGCCGCTTCGTTGGTCGTTCCATGGATGTAGATGCCGCGCCGCAGGCTATCATGTGCTCCACCACGATTGTGCCCGGGTTCCAGTCCATCGAGCCGCATTACGCGTGTGGTGATGCGATCGGGATCGGAGTCGTTGGAAGTTATTGTTGCAGCGATCTCCCCGGTGAACCTGCGTTCGCGGAAAACGCCCATCAAGGGCACTCCAGCACCGATCTTTTCGGTGATGCGATGAAGGCCCGTGGGTGTGCGGAAACTTTCGCGCTCGCTGCCCAGGCCATTCCTGGCGGTGGAGATCGGATATTCCCTCAGCAACCGCCCATCGCGCACGTGGAACATGGTCTGCCGGTGCACTGAAACATAGAGCAGATCGCCCCGGTGGAAAGGCGATCCATAATGGACTTCGAGATACTCGAGAAGGAGTTCAATGATGCCCTGTTTGGGATGTACGGTACGCGCCGTGTCGGGCGTGGCACTTGCGATCGAAGCGGCCAGCAGACCGATGCTCAGGAGGAACGCGCGCATTGGTTCAAAGGATGCTCCTTTTACGCGAAGAAGAGCCATTAAGTTCTGAACAGCGTAGCGCGTAAGGAACATGAGTGAAAAGCCCGGAAGCCTTCTTAGGCTCAGGACTTGCAACATTGGCCCGGCCCCTTTTCGTGCTGGCCCACGCCAGCGCGAAAAGGGGATACGCCCAAAAAGAACTAGAACAGACTGATGAACCCGAAATGCACTTTGCCAGCGCGCAATTCAATGGGGTTGTCGAACTGTCTGCCCTGGGCGTACGTGAGGCTGAATAGGCCGGCCTTCGTCTCAAAGGTGACGCCTGTGCCGAAACCGATCGGCGTATCGTTGAGGAATTCATCCCGCGCCTGATCTTCCCAATAGGCCTGGTCCACGAAAACGAAGAAATTGGAATTTTCCTCGAAGACGAAACGATACTCGAACGTGCCGATGGCGTAGGCGGAAGCAGAGATGGATGCTTCATCGGCACCGCGCAGGGTGCGAAGGCCGCCGATCCGGTACAACTCATTGCTGTACAGATCATCGTTCACCATCCAACCGCCTTGTCCGGAGATCCTGATGGTACTTCGGCGTGCGATCGGGATGTGTGCGATGGCCATCCCGTTTATCTCATATTGTACGGTACTGATGTCCGGCGGACGTTCCAACTGCGTGAAGACGGCGGTGCTCGTTCTTTTTTTACCGGCCGATCCTTCAAGCTGGAGGGAATGACCGCTGCGTGGATTGAACCGATAATCGAACCGCTCCCGCTGAATACCCATGCCGTAGGAGATGAGACTCACATCGGCCAGGCCCGGCTGCGCGAAAGTGTTGGAGCCTAGCCGATCGCTGGTCTTGCTGTTGACGAAGAGGCTGAGCTTGTCGCCTTGTGAGAGCAGATATTCCAAGGCGCCGCGGGCATTCACTTCAAGGAACGTGGTGTCTCGTTTGAAGAGTTTCAGGCTGAGATCCGAGCCGAAGGGTGTGCCGAAGAGGAAAGGAAGATTGAAACGGATCCGAAGATCCTGGGTCTGGTCCTGCAAGCGCCGCCAGTTGAGTTCGATCGCTTCGCCACGGCGCAGGGCATTGCGCAAGCGCAGGTCCAGATCGCCGGTGAGGGTGACCTTGTTGGTGACGGCGTCGGGTTGAAGACCGAGAATGCCATTGATGGAACTCGCTTTCTTGGCATCGAGAAATAGGTAAAGCTTGGTCTGGTCCGGTGAAAAGTGCACATACGGCCGCTGGCGTTGTACCACGAAAGGCAGTTCGCGCACCCTACGTTCCACACGCTGGATCAGAGCTTCATTGTAGACATCGCCAGGGCGGAGGGCTATATAGGAGTAGAGGTAGCGCATATTGGTGCGCGCCGATCCGCGCACCACCACGGAATCAAGGCGCACGAGAGGCCCGCGCTCCAAATGCAGATCGGCGTGAAGGCCATCATCTTCATGCCTGATATTATCAAGCCATACTTTGGCGAACGGGTAGCCATTGTTCTCGCTCTGCGCAAGAAGATCATTATACAGACGGGCGATCTGGCGCGGTGTAACGGGCCTTCCGGTGAAGAGTTTTTCCCGGAAACGTGCAGCGCTGGCGATCTCTGTGGGGATCGCACTTCCATCGATCCGGGCCCATCGGTACCTATTTCCTGCATGGATATGACAGACCGATGTGTTCTCCGCGGATCGGCAACTATCGATCGATGCTTCCAGATAGCCTTGTTGATAGAGGTAGGCGATCTGTTCGGACAAGGCTCCTTCCAGCAGATCCTTTGAAGGAAGATCCAGCGATCGGATCCATTTGGCAGGCAGCTCGCCATCCTGGGTGAATTCCACACGATGCCTTTGCGCTGGGACGAGCGTCACGTACGGAATGCAGATCAGGAGCAGCAGATATTTCATAGTGCCGCCCAATCGATCGGAGAGTGCCCGTGTTCCACCAACAGCTCGTTCGTTCTTGAAAAATGGCCGCAACCGATGAACCCTTTGTGAGCGCTCAATGGCGAAGGATGCGGTGCGGTGAGAATGAAATGCCGCTCTGGGTCTATCAGATCGAGCTTCGCCTGAGCATGAGCACCCCATAACAGGAAGACGATCCCCGGCCGGCCGTGGCTGCTCAGTGCAGTTATTACGGCATCAGTGAACCGTTCCCAACCGAACTTCTGGTGTGAACCGGCCTTGCCCTGGCGAACGGTAAGACATGTGTTCAACAAGAGAACGCCCTGTTCTGCCCAGCCGGTAAGATCCCCGAAAAGTGGCACTTCCGATCCAAGGTCCCGCTTCAATTCCTTGAAGATATTGCGAAGTGAAGGAGGGAAAGGCTGACCTGCCGGAACGGAGAAGGCCAGGCCGTGCGCCTGGCCGGGTCCATGGTAGGGGTCCTGGCCCAGGATGACCACGCGGGTGCGATGGAATGGAGTGAGGTGGAATGCGCGAAAAATATCCTCTTTCCCTGGGTACACCGTTCCGCGCTGCCGTTCATTCTCGATGGGGGTCAGTATTTCGCTCAATTGGCTAATATCCAGATGGTTGACCAACTGTTCGGCCCACTCCTGGCCAATGATCGGACCGAGCTTTGCGTTAGTGATCTGCAACATGACCCTTTGAAGGACGCTTGGTCTGACCGCTCGATGTTGAAACTTTTTTGATCACCATCCGTAGAGACGATTAATTTTGGCGGAACCCCATCAAGGCATCCAAAGAAGGGCTCACAAACGAACGAACGATGAAAAAGGCGCTGATCGTACTGGCAACGGTGGTTTTTTCGAGTGTGATGATGACCTCATGCAGCTCGACCCACTCTTGTCCGGCATACGGCAAGGTGCATAAGGTGCAGCCCGAAAAGCAGGTCTGACCCAGCCCCTTACCTTTCCCTTCTTGAAGCCAACAGGCCCGGTCACAGCCGGGCTTGGCTGTTCAAGACAGTGCCTATCCATATGTGATCGTTATTTGCTGCAATAGATCAGGGTGCAAGCTCAGTGCAACGGGACAATCATGGGCCGTGCGTTCGATCAAGGCCTTTTGCGCTGCATCCAGGGCGTCGTCCTTTACCCATAATTGGATCTCCACCTGGCTGACCCGGCGGGGATCGGAAGCCATATGCTTCACCACACCGGCTCTCATGGCCGGAACCCTGTAACCCTTTGCCTCGAACCGTATGGCAATGGTGGTGATGATACATGTGGCCAGTGCAGTGGCCAGCAGATCGGTGGGCGAAAAGGCCGAGCCTTTCCCTTTATTGTCCACTGGTGCATCGGTGATGATGACCTGGCCACTGCGTGGATGCAGGGCTTCAGTGCGCAGTTCGTTCTGGTAGGTGACTCTGGCGGTATCCATAGGCCCGAAAAGTACCAATTACCCACATCTGCCGTTGCACCTATTAGCTTTGCATACGAAGCGGCATGCGCCTAACATTATTCACGATCGGTCTTCTCCTGCTTGCTTTCCAAGGTGTTGGGCAGCAGACCATCTATGATGAAGCCCGTGTGCTCTACCGGAAGGAACTTCTTGGCGGTGCAACGATACATGGTGATGGTTGGGGCGTCAATTTCTTTCACGGGAAACACCGCAATGCAAAAGATCGCCGAATGCTGGGCGTGGAGATCGTGAGCATGAAGCATCCCAAGGAGATCAAGAGCTTCAATCCCTATTACGAGGATTCACGCGGATACTTCTTCGGCAAGCAGAATTCGTTCATCATAGTGCGCCCTACTTACGGCCGCAAACACCAGATCACGGACAAGATCCGCCGCAGTGGCGTGGAGGTGAATTATGTATGGGGGATCGGTCCATCTTTGGGGCTATTGAAACCCGTTTATCTGCAGATCGGCAAACCCGATCAGTTCCCTTATGAATCCATCGCGATAGAGCGGTATGATTTCACCCAGCACAACGTTCACAATATCTACGGCCGGGCCACCTGGTTCCGCGGGGTAGGGGAAATGAATTTCGTGGCGGGCGTTTTCGGCAAGTTCGGGTTCAACTTCGAACATAGCGGCCAGGCCGCGGGCATCAAGGCGATCGAAGTCGGGGCTACAGTAGATGCTTATCCTGAGCCGGTGCCCATCATGGCCCAGATGGAAGGGGTGAAGAACAAAGCGCTCTTTTTCGGATTCTACATCTCGGTGCAATTTGGGAAGAAGTTCATTTCATGAGTGATAACACCACTGTACTGGAGCAGGAGCGTACGCGCAAACCTGACTGGCTCCGTGTGAAACTGCCCACGGGCGAGAATTACAGGAAAGTGCGCGAGATCGTGAGTGAGCACAAGCTCCATACGATCTGCCAGAGCGGCAACTGCCCGAACATGGGTGAATGCTGGGGCGCTGGAACAGCCACGTTCATGATACTCGGCAACATATGTACCCGCAGTTGCGGTTTCTGTTCGGTGGCCACTGGAAGACCAGAAGCCGTGGATCCGTTCGAGCCGGCGCGTGTGGCGCGCAGCGTTGAATTGATGGGCGTGAAACATTGCGTGATAACCAGTGTGGATCGTGATGATCTGAAGGACGGTGGAAGCGACATCTGGGCGCGCACCATCCGTGCGATACGCAGGCGTACACCGAAGACCACCATGGAAACGCTTATCCCCGATTTTCAGGGGAAGTGGGAGAATTTGGAAGTGGTGCTCGAAGCCGCTCCCGACATCCTCTCGCATAATCTGGAGACTGTTCGCCGCCTTACGAAACAAGTACGCGTTCAGGCTAAGTACGATCGCAGCCTGGAAGTTTTGATGCGCAGCAAACGTGCAGGTCTGCGAACGAAGAGCGGGATCATGCTCGGCCTTGGCGAGACCGATCAGGAAGTGGAAGAAAGTATGGACGATCTGCGCAGCGTTGGCGTGGATATTCTTACTCTGGGCCAATACCTGCAACCTACGAAAGCACATCTACCCGTGGCCGAATTCATTCATCCGGAGCGTTTCGCGCGGTTGAAGATCATTGGCATGGAAAAAGGTTTCCGGTACGTGGAGAGCGGACCGCTGGTGCGCAGCAGCTACCATGCGGAGAAGCATTTGTTCTAAGGAACATTACTTTTATGGAATGCGAAGCTTAGTATTAATCCTCTCATTATTAATTATTGAAGCCTCAATCTCCGCTCAATGGGTCTATTGGCCTACAATAGGTGGGCAGGTAGGAAGTTCGAACGTGGATATGGCCAGGATCGATGACCATATCTTCATTGCAGGGAATGTAAGTATTATCCGATCTGTGGGTGGTACGCAAACATTCGAACCTATTCCAAATGGTTGGACAGGATGGATCAATTCTTTTACAGCCGATGGGTCGAACTTACTGATCGGAACATCTACAGGTATTTATATCTCACAAGACTTGGGAGAGACTTGGATCCAAGTGTTCAATTACACTGGATCCTTGAAGATCCATCGGTTCAAAAGACTCGGCGACCAATTGTACGCAATGGTCATCGATCCCGTGTGGAATGGAACAGATGGAGGGGTCTTGAGGAGTTCCGACAATGGGTTCTCATGGGAACAGCTAGGTGTCACCTACGGTGTGGAGGACATGGTCCTTCAGAATAATGTCCTTGTTCTTGCATCACAGTATGGCGTCGCCAGATCGCTCAATAATGGAGAGACTTGGCAGTTTACGACCGACATTGCGTGCTATGCTATGTATGTAAATGATACCATGATCATGATCGGGCAGAACGGTGATCCCACTATAAGGTACTCCATGGATCAAGGTTCCACGTGGATGGACGGAGTCACACTCGGCTATTTACCTAGAGGGATAAATTTCTTGGAACATAATGGAGCCATATACTGTCGGTTTGGCGATTTTGTTCACCGTTCTTCGGATGGAATTACATGGAATCTATTCCATGATGGCTTGCCTTATGAAATCTGGGGGCCTTCAAGTGCGTTCAATGTTCTTGTGATCCGGTTTTTTAGGGACGAAGAAGATCTTTATGGCATCGGTACTAATGGGCAACAAATCTATCGTTTGGAAAGCGGAACCGGCATTATGGCCGATTACGAAATGAATTATGACTTCTACATTAATACTGTAACTGGTCGCATTATGTGCAGGGAAGGAATCTGGCCATTGGTCCGACGAGTAGAGATCTTTAATGAAATAGGACAAGAACTTGCCATTTTCCAGAATGTCGATCTACGAACTATCGACCTTTCGAAATTCTCCAATAAGCTCATTCATATCCGGTTGGATATCAATGGCCAACTCCAGGTCATCAATGGCTGGGTAGGCGATCTTGATCACAGGTGACCAGGTAAAGACGCAAGTTGGATCTTGGACAAGGTAGTTTTGTTCCCTCATCCAATCCACTCCTAGAAATGATCAGGGTCGGCATCAATGGTTTCGGGCGTATCGGACGTGTTACTGGACGGTTGCTGCAACAGCGAAAGGACATTGAGCTGGTGGCGGTGAACGATCTTACCGATAACCATACGCTGGCTCATTTGTTCAAATACGATTCGGTGCATGGTGTGTTCGCCGGTGATGTGGGATACGATGACGCGCACCTGATGATCGGTGGGAAGAAGATCAAAGCGTTCGCTGAGAAGGATCCGACCAACATTCCGTGGGGCAAGCTCGGCGTTGATGTGGTGATCGAGAGTACGGGACATTTTCTTACGCGTGAACTGGCATCAGCACATTTGAAGGCCGGCGCGAAGAAGGTTGTGCTTTCGGCCCCCGCGAAGGGCGGCGACATAAAGGCCGTGGTGCTTGGCGTGAACGATCACATTCTGGATGGATCGGAGGACATGGTATCCAACGCGTCCTGCACGACCAATTGCGCTGCGCCGATGGTGAAGATCGTTCACGATCTCTGCGGGGTGAAGAACGGGTTCATCAGTACGATCCACAGTTTCACGAGCGATCAACGGCTACATGACGCGCCGCACAAGGACCTACGCCGCGCACGGGCAGCCACGGTAAGCATGGTGCCTACAACGACCGGCGCTGCAAAGGCGATCACGAAGATCATTCCTGAATTGCATGGAAAGCTCGGTGGCGGCGCGGTGCGTGTTCCGGTTCCTGATGGTTCGATCACCGATATCACGTGCTGGGTGGAGCGGCCGGTATCAGCAGATGAGATCCGCGCAGCGTTCAGGAAGGCGGCCGATGGACCAATGAAGGGCATCGTGCGCTACACAGAAGATCCGATCGTGAGCGTGGACATCGTGGGCGATCCACATAGTTGTATCTATGATGCCGAGCTCACCAGCGTAGTGGACAATATGGTGAAGGTGATGGGCTGGTACGATAATGAATACGGGTACAGCAGCCGGTTGTGCGATCTGGTGGGCGTGTTGGCGAAATTCTAATTCCTAATTCATGATTTCTGATTTCTGATTCCTAATTCCTAATTCCTAATTCCTAATTCCTGATTCCTGATTCCTGATTTCTGATTCCTGATTGTCGGAGAATGGATCAGGAATTAGGAATTGAGTTCCGTTGCCGGTGCTCCCGTGATCCGTTCATCATCGTTCACGCTACCATCGGTCATCCGCTTCATCAATCGGGTCTGATCTCCGTCGAAGATCGCGTAAGTATAGTAGCTGATCCAGTCGCCGAGGTTGATGTAACGGCTGCCGGGTTGCACTTCCATATCGATCGGGAGGTGGCGGTGGCCGAAGATCAGGTAGTCGAAATGTTCCTTTGCCAGTCGCTCTTTGCTGTATTGCACGAGCCATTCCTTCTGTTCACCCAGCCATTTACGATCGTTCTCGTAGCTCTTCTTCCGGCTGCGGCCGCTCCAAAAGTTGCCCATGCCCAGGCCGAAATTCGGATGCAATCTCGCGAAAAGCCATTGGCAGACCGGGTTGCGGAACACCGACTTGATGAACTTGTATCCGTGATCTCCCGGGCCCAATCCATCTCCATGTCCGATCAGGAAATGCTTGCCGTTCCATTCGCGAACGATCGGCTCACGGTGCAATTGAACGCCGGTCTCTTTCGGTATGTAATCGAAGATCCACATGTCGTGGTTGCCGATGAAGAGATGGACCGGGATGCCGCGATCGCTGAGTTCGGCGAGTTTGCCAAGAAGCCTTACGTGGCCACGAGGAACCGCGTGTTTGTACTCGAACCAAAAATCGAAAAGATCGCCAAGCAATAAGATCTCCGCGGCATCCTTTGAGGCTTCTTCGAGGAAGGCTACGATGCGTTTTTCACGCGCGAGACTTGAGGCGGCATCTGGAATGCCGAGGTGGAAGTCGCTAAGGAAATAGATCTTCTGCCCGGGCCGCATCAGGGGCGCAAGTTGCGAATAAGACGCGTTGGATCGAAGCGTTCAAAGGCGACGACGAATCGGATCCGATCGGTGATCTCTGCGTCGCGAAAATCTTCCTGTTCGGCGATCCGTTGGGAAACGATCAAAGGGAACCAGACCTCCACCACATCTTTCCAAAGTTGCAGACCGATACCGGCTTCCAGATACTGGGTGGTGGTTCGCCGGGTCTGGGTCGGTTCTCCCGGTGCGCTGATCGATAATACCGAGGGCACAATTCCCCAACTCCCGAACAGCGAGAACGGCACCGGCAGGGGTAGATCCAATTCAGTGTTGATCGAAGCCATCCAGGAATCCGATCGCGCGGTGAACGGCGTCTTGAAAGCACCTTGCTGTTTGTAGAACTGCCTGCCGCGGAAAGATGTATCATAAGACCCACGGTCCATGTACACATGATCGAAGAGCATGTCCTGAGGTCCCCAGCTCAATTGCCAGGTTTCGAGAGGTCCGATGGCATCCTTCGTAAAGAATGTTCCTGCGAACGCACGGATCCGCAGTTGATCTTTCCTCTTGTTGTAACTGAAGTCTTGTTCAAGCTCCAAAGACGCCCTCAGAAAACGTTCACCCGCTTGAACGATTGGCCTGATACGGCTGGGCAGAAGAGCGGAATGGTTCGCCGCACTATATGAGATCTCACCATAAAGTACATCTTCTGAAGAGTTCAATTGAAAATTCTCTGTTGTGAGCTGCGCTCGGAACTCCATGTAGATCGCGCGCATTCCCAATCGATGTTCCCACGGTCTGGAGAGTGGTTCGCGCTTGAAGATGAATTCTGTTGAAGGTGCGAGTTTGAGATATCGCTGTGTGATCTGATCGGTGTGGAGGGTGGAAGCGCTTCGCACGTTCAGGGCGAACCCGATATTTTGGAAGATCCGGCTTTGCAGGCGATCCAGATGATGTTCGATCCGGCCTCCGCCAATGAGCGTCCCACTATCCAATGCATACATCGGCGCAATGATCCATTCGTTTCGCTTCGAAGGCAGCCCGTAGTTGTGAAGCCCCAACCCGAAATGCCAGCCGTCATGCGCATTGCGTGCGATCAACGGCGTCCAGTACAGCGATCGGCGTGCGGGATCTTCAATGCCCATGAGAAAGCGCAGACGGGGAAGACGCAGGTTCGCGAATGCGCCACCGGTGACCACTTCATTGTTCTTCCGATCGATGTCCAGTGTGCGGTGGTCCACATCGATCACCACGCGATCCACCTTCGGCCACGGAAGGTTCTCTTCCTCCTTCACTCCTGTGCCTGAAGAACGGAACCAGACCGTTCCGAGACTGTCATTTCCATGGAAGCCGGTCACCGGAAATTGAGCGCTCTTTAGTCCTTTGGATCGATACACGAGACTTGCTGGACGTGCAGGGGTCTCAGGGTCCATCGGACGGAGCTTCACGGCTTTCACGTCGTATTTATCCGTTGTCCCTATCGCCCGATCGAAGATCCAACTGAGGTCCTGGCCGCTCTCCCGTTCGAATATCGCACGCATGTCCAATGGCCCCGGATGCCTGAACTTCCATTCATTGAAATAGGCATGCATGCATCGATCGAAGGTCTCTTCACCGAGATACGCCATCAGATGATCGAAGACCAAGGCCGACTTCATGTAGACCATGGTACCGTAGTTCATGGTGGTGAAGCAGGTGGAATGGCAGTTGATCGGTTGATCCAGGTTGCGGCGTGCATTCAATAGATAAGCGATCTCCTGTACATCCCGATGATCCATCTTCCGTCCGATCAGGAATTCCGGCAGGCCATCGGCGATAACGGATGTGGAATCGGGATAGCGTTCACGCATGTAACGCATCTCCACGAAGCTGTTGATGCCTTCATCCATCCACGGATGATCGCGTTCGTTGCTGGCGAGAATGCCATAGAACCAGTTGTGGCCGACCTCGTGCGCTATCACATTGTCCAATGCCTTCTTATCATCCATGTTACCGATTATGGTGATCATTGGATACTCCATGCCACCGCCGGCACTGATGGTGCCGTCCACTGCGGTGCAGGCATCGTACGGATATTCACCCACCCACTTGCTGTAAAGCCGGACACTTTCGTTCACGTATTCGATCGAGTTCTCCCATGTGTTCGAATTACGTGGTGTGAACATGGTCCATGTCTGTACCGATCTGCCAATTTCCAGGGCCACGCTTCCCTTCCGCACGATGAACCGCTTATCCGCGAACCACGCGAAGTCATGCACGTTGTCCTGAACGAAACGGATCGTCTTGGTCCCTTGATCGGAAGGCGGAAAAGTGTTGTAGCGTTCGGCTTGAAAGGGAGCTTTTACCCGGATCTTGTCAAATGGAATTGCCGCAAGCGAATCAAGCCAGAGCTTTTCGTCCTCGTTCTGGAGCATTCCTGTGGCACCAACGATATAATTCTTCGGCAGTGTGATGGAGACATCGTAACTGCCGAACTCACTGTAAAATTCACCCTGCGTCAGATACGGCATTGCGTGCCAGCCGTTCCGATCGAACACGGCAGGTTTCGGGAACCATTGCGTGATGTGATAGGCTTGTTTTGTATGACCCAGGCGGGAGAATCGGCTGTTCGGGATCTTTACTGTGAAAGTGTTCCTGATGGTGGTGCTTCGGCCACTGGCCAGGGGTTCTTTCAGCCTGATCCATCCGATGTCGATATGCTGCGGATGAAATCCCCATTCCAGGCTGTCGGATCCGGTAATGAACGAAAGACTGTCGATCCATCCGCGATCTTCTTCCGTAGCGAAATGCAGGGACAGATCACCCATGCCGACCATCTGCTTGTTCAATGCCGTAGTGCGATCCCGGTACGCATTCGGCCATAGATGGATCCAGATCGTATCCAGCGTCGTTGGACTATTGTTGGTATAGGTGATCTCCTGATCGCCCGAGAGCATGTGCTGCACATCATCCAACTGTACGCGGATCGTATGATCCACCCGTTGCTGGAAATACTCCTGCGCAAAAAGAACGAACGGGCTGAAGATCAGCCCGCCCAACAAGATCAGATGGCAACTGCGGATCATGACCCGAAGATCTGTGCTAATCGCGCATCAAGATCATGTGCCCGCAATCCTTTATCGAGGATCTTTCCCTCTTTATCGACCAGCACGGTGAACGGGATGCTCTGCACGCCGTATTCCTGGGCCGCGGCGTTCTGCCAGAAGCCCAGGTCGCTCACGTGTTTCCAGCCAATGCCGTCCTGCTTTATGGCGTTCACCCAGGCGTTGTGATCGCGATCGAGTGATACGCCGAGGATCTCGAAACCTTTGTTCTTGTACTTGTTGTAGACCTCTTTGACAGCCGGATTCTCGATGCGGCATGGCCGGCACCAACTGGCCCAGAAATCGATCAACACCACTTTACCGCGGAGTTGGCTCAATGCGAAAGTGCCGCCTTCCGGTGTCTGCTGGCGGATCTCCGGTGCTTCACCACCGATCGGCAACATGCTGCTGAGCCGCTTCATCTCCTCCTCCTGGAGTTTCATCGCGAGCATCTGCTGATCATACTGGTCCACGCGCTGGCGGAATTGCGCGAAATATCCCGATCGGGACATCAAAGGCCGAAGTTCATCTCGAAGCTTCTTGTACAGATCGAACTCCTGCTGCATGTCCAGCCTGCTGATCGCCGTGAGCGCTGCAGGACTTTTCGCGTTCTCCTCAACGAATTTCTTCGTTCGATCGTAATGGTCTGCGTTGAGCGCGTTCAATTGGCCGATCGCTTCGGAATTCGTTGGATCGGCGGTGATCTTCTGACGTAATTCCTCACGTTCCCGATCGAAGTTGCGCGTATTTGAAATGAACTGATGGAGCAGTTCAGTATGGGTGGATCCTTTCACGTGAATGGCGGAATCCAGCGCACCGGCCCGGGCATGATAGGTCAGGTTCTCCGTACTGTCCATGACCACCACCATCTGCTCATCACCGATCGAGATACGGTAGAAATCCAGTGGCAAAGGAGGAAGGCTCATTGTTCCATGGCCATCGGCATCGAGCTCCACGGAATCCACACGCAACATGCGGTTGTTCTCGCTGCGATCGAAGTATGCGGTCTTTCCACCAGCCCCGTCGATCTTCAGCTCTATGCTGCTTCCGCCGCGATCGGGCTTACCATTGCACGCGAAGAGGATCATCGCTGTGATGGCGAAGATGAATTTGTTCATGCTGTTCATATGCGTTGCAAAGATCAGCCTTCGAGCATCTTCCGTACAACCTCGTTGGCGCGTTTCGGATCGCTCTTGCCCTTGGTGCCTTTCATCACTTCACCCATGAACAGCCCGAGCAGGCCTTTGTTGCCTTTGCGGTAAGCCTCCACCTTGTCGGGATACTGGGCCATCACCTTGCGCATTATCTCCTCGATGAGATCTTCACGTGTCTCTTGGACCAGATCGTGTTTTGTAGCAAGCTCGATCGCGGAAACCTCGGGATGTTGCAGCATCAGGGGAAAAAGCTTCTGGCTGGCGACCGTATGGCTCACCTTTCGATCGTCGATCAACACAATGAGCTCGGCCAGCTTTTCTGCTTTGATCGGAAAGCCTTCCATGGGCAGCCCGTTTTCGTTGAGCCATCCACGCACATCGCCCATCACCCAATTGGCGGCGCCTTTGAAATTCTTCGTGCGTGCGATCAGATCTTCGTAATAAAGCGCGGTGGCCTTGTCGTCAGTAAGGATGTTGGCGTCATATTCGCTCAGGCCAAGCTTTTGCGTGTATTTCTCGCGCAATTCCCGTGGCAAGGGAGGCATTGCACGGCGGATCGCTTCCTTCTGCTCTTCTGTAACCGTGAGCGGTTGAATGTCGGGCTCGGGGAAATACCTGTAGTCGTGGGCAAGTTCCTTGCTGCGCATGCCGATGGTGATCCCTTTTGCGGCATCGAACGTGCGCGTTTCCATCTGGATGGTGCCGCCGGCTTCAAGCACTTCGCTCTGGCGTTGTGCTTCGTATTCGATGGCGCGCATCACGTTGCGAAAGCTGTTCATGTTCTTCACCTCGCAACGCGTCCCGAATTTTTCGGCTCCTTTCGGACGAAGACTGATGTTCGCATCACACCGCAGACTTCCTTCTTCCATGTTACCGTCACAGATGTCGAGGTAACGTACCAGGCGGCGGATCTCAACGAGATAATCATACGCCTGCTGCCCACTGCGGATATCGGGTTCGCTCACGATCTCCACCAGGGGAACACCCGCGCGGTTCAGATCCACCAACGTGTTGAAGGGGTCGACATCGTGGATGCTTTTTCCGGCATCTTCTTCCATGTGGATGCGCGTGATGCCGATCCGTTCTTCGCCTCCTTCCACGGGTATCATCACATGACCCTTGGTGCAGATCGGCGTGGTGTCCTGCGTGATCTGGTAACCTTTCGGAAGGTCGGGATAGAAGTAGTTCTTGCGTGCATAGTGCATCCACGGTGCAATGGTGCAATGGGTGGCGAGACCCAGCCGGATCGCATGTTCCACCACCTTCTTGTTCACAACCGGCAATGTTCCCGGATGGCCGAGCGTGACCACACTCACATTCGTGTTCGGATGATCGCCGTACGCGTTCGGATCGCTGCTGTAGGCCTTGCTCTGCGTGATCAACTGCGCGTGAACTTCAAGACCCACAACGAGTTCCCATTTCTCTGACCAATGGCTCATCGGAGGGCGGTCTTTACGATCCGTTGTGTTCGAATGCTGTTGCCGCTGGAAACACGGACGATGTAAGTGCCATCGTTGACATCGCTCAGGTCGAGATCGATGATCGATGAAGTATGTGAGATCGATCGTACCGTCTTTCCGGTCATGTCGATCACTTCGATCGTGATGTCATCGCCGATCGCGATCAACGGTTGGATGGTGATATGACCAGAAGTGATAGTAGGTGAGATCCGCACATCGATCGAAGGGACCTCGTTCTCTTCCACGGAAATGGGCATTGTCAATTCAAGCACCCAAAGGCCGGTCTGCATATCGCTTACCAGGATGTTGCCTGAAGGCAGGTATGGATAAACGCCCCATGCCCCCTGGTAACTGTCGTTGTTCGGCACCTGGCACATGTCATAGTAACCAAGAAGCACAGGTTGCAACGGATCGGTAAGGTCCCATGCCCAATATCCATCATGGTAGTAGGCTACATGCGCAACATTCCCATCGAAGAACGGGTTGTGAAGAATGGATAGAGGATCGACCCCGGTGGTGACGGTATTGATCACCTGAAGATCGGATAGATCGGTGGGGTCCACGATCTTCAATGGCGATCCGTGTGTTTCATCAGCCATCACATAAACGGTATTGTCATCGTTCATCCAGCCGCTGTGGTTGTAGCCCTGGCCCGGATAGCTGGTGAGCGATCCCAGCAGGACCGGAGCCTCAGCATCGGTGAAGTCGATCACATGCATACCGTCCTCATCGTTCGCCCAAACAATGTTGTCACGCACAAAACAATCGTGTACATATCCCACAGTACTGCCCCACCAGGGAACGTCTGCTTCCAGGTCATTGAGCAGCACCGGCACTGCAGGGTCGGCGATGGAATAGACACTGAAATGTGTGGATCCACCGCAGGTGTAAAGTCTTGCGTTCACGGTGTCCACCTGGATGTTGTGTGCATTCACCAGAAGCTCGTCGCTGTCATAGACCACGTGCACCGAATCCGGCAGGTATTGAAGATTCATGATCTGCAATGAGCTGGCGCCTTGATCGCAGGTGGCATAGAGATGACCATCGTGCATCTTGTAGTCACGATGGATGACCCCTTGACCGCTGAAACGGCCCGGCACAAGATCCACTTGGACCGGCGATGCTGGATCGGTGACATCGATCACATGAACCCCAAGAGTGCTTCCCAGGAATGCATATTCGCGGCCATCTTGTGCGTAACCCCAGACTTCGTTGAAACGATTGAACAGCCACGGCGAACCAACGGGAACGGAGGGGTCATTCCAGTTGGACAGATGCCGTACGTTGAGGCTATCCTGTGCACAAAGTACAATGGGCAGCAAAAGGAGTGGGAAGAGGATCTTGCGCATCAGCAGCTGGCGATAAGTTCTTTCATGATCAACGTGAGCTTCGGTTCGGCCACTTCGGCCACGCGTTGCACCATTTCATGTGTGGTCTCGGCGATCTTTCCGGGTACACCAAGATCGGTGATCACGCTCATGGCAAAGCACGGGATCTTCATGTGCCTTGCAGCGATGACTTCAGGAACGGTGCTCATGCCCACGGCATCGGCCCCGATGTTGCGGATGTAACGGTATTCAGCAGGTGTTTCCAGCGTTGGTCCGGTAAGGCCTGCATATGTACCGGTGCGCACCTTGATCTGGTTGCGTGCTGCGATCTCCTTCGCTTTTTCGATCAGGCCCCGATCATACGGTTCGCTCATGTCAGGAAAACGGGTGCCGAGCTCCTCCACGTTGGGGCCGATCAACGGATTGTTCGGAAAGAGATTGATATGATCATCGAGTATCATCAGATCACCGATCTCCATCGCAGGATCCACGCCGCCACAAGCGTTGCTCACGAAAAGCCTTCGGATGCCCAGGAACTTCATGACCCGTACAGGTAGTACCACCTCATGCATGTTGTAGCCTTCGTAATAATGAAAGCGCCCTTGCATGGCTACCACGGGCTTGCCACCGAGATGCCCGAAAAGCAATCTGCCGGGGTGGCCTTTTACCGTGCTCACAGGGAATTCTGGAATATCAGCATAGGCGATCGCATGCTTCACATCGATCTCATTGCCCAGACCGCTGAGTCCTGTGCCGAGAATGATCCCTGTTCCGGGTGTGAAGTCCGTTCGCTCCTTAAGCTGTTGCGCGATCCGCTTTATCCTTTCCAACATAGGCTTGTATGAGTTCTCCGAAATGCCGGGGTCTGTCCAAAATGATGGCCCGCATTCCGATCACCTGCAACGGCACTCCTGAAAGAGGACCGTTCTTCATCAAAGGACGCAGGCGAACGGCATCCTTCCCGGTGGTGACCAGCATTTTCGGGCCGGGGGCGAATTTACCAAATCGACCTGCGATCTGCTGAAGATCACCGGGTGTGAAATCATGATGATCGGGGTAGGCCAGGTGTTCCAGTTTCCGGGCACGCGATCGAAGGTGATCCACCAATGGTTGCGGATCGGCAATGCCTGTCACAAGTAGAATGTCCTTCGATGAAAGATCTTCGATCGGATCGTATTCGATCCCGCTGAAAAATAGTTCCTGTTCGCCCACAAGACCGAGATCCTTCCGCCATTGCTCACGATCGTGGTCCGAAGGCAGGGAAGGACATTTGGTCACGATCACGATCTGCGCGCGCTTGCGTTGGGCGGGAAGATCGCGAAGCCGGCCTGCGGGGATCAGTAGATCCCTGTGCCAGGGCCGCTGATACGTGGTGAGCAGAATATTGAGGCCGCCTTGCATCTGTCGATGTTGAAAGGCATCATCCAGTACGATGGCTCTCACGCCCTGAATTGTACTCTTGATCTTCTCAATTCCAGCGATCCGATCGGCATTCACGAAAACCCGCACGGCCGGGAATTTTCGTTTCAACTGCAAAGGCTCATCCCCCGTAATTGAAGGATGATCCTCTGTAAGTACTTCACGATGCCCCTTACTTTTTCTGCCATAACCCCGGCTCAGCGTTGCGATCGGCACCCGATCCTGCAATTCTCGCAGGATCAGCTCTACGTGCGGTGTTTTCCCGGTCCCACCCAGCGCCAGATTACCTACAACGATGGTGGGCACCGAAGGCTTCACCGACCGGAAGATCCCATGGTCATACAGCCAATGCCGCAGCCATAGGATGAGCCGGTAGGGCAGGGTCAATGGCCAGATCAACGTGCGCATTCGATCGCGAAGGTGCGAAGGAGAGTCTTGCATTGCGATCTTCGGTGCCGCATGAAGCTTAAAGAGATCATCCATCACCTCGAGTCTTTCGCACCGGGACAACTTCAGGAGGATTACGATAACTCTGGCCTGCAGGTCGGCGATCCCGAAAAAGAGATCCGATCGGCGCTCGTATGCCTGGACTGCACCGAGGATGTTGTGGAAGAGGCACGATCAAAAGATGCCGACCTGATCATCAGCCATCATCCGGTCATTTTCAAAGGTCTCAGGAGCCTTACCGGCCGCAACTATGTGGAACGCACCATCCTGAAGGCGATCAGGAACGACATCGCTATTTATTCGATCCACACCAATCTTGACAATGTGCTGTCCGGGGTGAATGGAGAGATGGCCGAACGCCTCGGTCTGAAGCCGATAGGCGTGCTTGATCCGAAGCCGGCGCAATTGCGCAAACTGGTGGTCTTCGTACCGAAAGATCACGCTGAAAAAGTGCGTTCGGCCATGTTCAAGGCAGGCGCCGGAGGCATCGGCGATTACAGCGAATGCAGTTTCAATTTGGAAGGTACTGGAACCTTCATGGCCGGTGCGGGTACCGACCCATACGTGGGAGCGATCGGCCAACGCCATGAAGAAGCTGAGATCCGTGTGGAAGTCCTGGTGCGGGCCACACAGGAACGCGAGGTGGTCCGTGCCATGATCGAAGCACATCCCTATGAGGAAGTGGCTCATGATCTTTATCCACTGCTTAACAACGACAGATACACCGGAAGCGGACTTATTGGCGAATGGGAGAAACCGCTGAAAGAAGCAGAATTATTGGACCTGTTGAAGAAGGTTTTCCAACTCCAGGCGATCCGCCATACGCGCTTGCTGGACCGGCCGGTGAAAAGGGTGGCCCTGTGTGGCGGATCCGGCTCATTCTTAATGGGTAAGGCCATTACCTCCGGTGTTGATGTCTTCATTACTGGAGACGTTAAGTACCACCAATTCTTCGATGCTGATGGCCGCATTTTACTGGTCGATATCGGACACTTTGGCAGCGAGCAATACACCATGAACCTGATCCAGCGCCTGTTGAACGAAAAATTCCCTACCTTTGCCGTCCGTTTGACGGAGACCGTCACGGACCCGATCCATCATTACTGAACCATGGCGAAGAGCGACGTTAAGGCGCCTGCAAAAGAAGCTAAGACCAGCACCACCAACGGCAGAGCCACCAACGCTGCGGCCAAGGCTGAGATCACGATAGCTGAAAAGCTCGTCGAACTTTTCCGTCTGCAGCATATCGATTCCCAGGTGGACAAGATCCGCACCCAGCGTGGCGAACTGCCCCTTGAGGTGCAGGACCTGGAAGATGAAGTGGCCGGCCTTGAGACCCGACTTGCGAAGCTCCAGGAAGAGCTTCATGAGATGGAGATGCAGGTCACTGATAAGCAGAACCTCATCAAGGATGCCAAGGCCCATATAAAGAAGTACGAAGGCCAGCAGAGCAAAGTCCGCAACAACCGCGAATACGATTCGCTCACCAAGGAGATCGAGTTCCAGAACCTGGAGATCCAGCTGGCCGAGAAGCGTATCAAAGAGGCCAAGTCCGTCATCGATTCCAAGCGCGTGGTGGTGGAAGAGAGCGGTAAAATGCTCGAGGATCGCAAGAAGGATCTTGAGATCAAGAAGAAGGAGCTCAACGATATAGTGGCCGAGACCGAGAAGGAGGAGAAGGAACTGCAGAAGAAGAGTGACGAGGCCTCAAGCCATATCGAAGAGCGTTTGTTGGGCGCCTACCACCGTATCCGCAGCAATGCACGCAACGGCCTGGCCGTTGTGCCCGTGGAGCGCGGCAGTTGCGGCGGCTGCTTCAACGCCATTCCCCCGCAGCGCCAGCTGGATATCGGCAGCCACAAGAAGATCATTGTTTGTGAGCACTGCGGCCGTATCCTCGTAGATGATGAGGTGGTGGAGCGTGTGAAGGGTAAACAGGAGGCATAAGCCTTTTTACCGATCGAAATAATGAAAGGCCCGTGCATGCGGGCCTTTTTCTTTTGGACGTGTCCCTCCGCACGCTACGGGTCAGGCTATCCGCTGTACTCCTCCTCCCTACGGTCGTGCGGGGTGCCGCTCCTATCCTTCACGCGCGGTGCTGGCCAGGTGATCGGTATCGATCCGTCATTCCAGGTTCCTTCTGGGATCCCGGTATCTCAAACGCGATCACGGGTTCATTGGCCGGTATGACAGGATCTGCGTAAGTGGCGCAGGCGGAAAGCCCGCAACCTCACTCCAGCCCTCTCCCGTGGAGCGGGAGCGAAGCAGAAAAAGATCATTGTGAGGACTTGCAGCCGTAGCCACGTCCTGGCAGGAATTCGCCCGAAGCGAACGGAGAAGTGCGTTCGATCAATCGTTCTCTCCCGTGAACCTCACCACTTCTGATTTGGTCCCGAAAAGGACAAGTATGTCGCCTTTAGAAGGCACGAAATCAGGATCCATCACACCCAGGGCGCCCAACTTTATCGATCGGCGGCCCAGGAAGCTTTTCTCGCTCTCTTTACGCAGAACAGTTACCAGGCCGAGCTGCCTCTGGCGCAATTCCTCGATCTGGCTCAGCGGCTTGCCTACGAACTTATCGGGCACCACGATCTCGGCGATGATGAAGCCGCCCGGCAGCTCGAACTGGTCCACCAACCTTCGAAGGTTGAGTTTGCGCGCCAGACCTTCGGCAGCTTTTTCTTCGGGATGCACGATATCGGTGACACCCATGGAATTGAGCACCATCTCGTGCATGGGGTTGATCGCACGGCTGATGACGCGTTTCACCTTCATGTTCACCAATATGGCGGTGGTCATGATGTTGGCACCTTCATCTTCACCTATGGCCACCACGGCGGCATCCACATCGTTCAGCGGCAGGGTGTTCACCGCCTGGGGGTCATTGCTTTCGAGGCATACAGCGTAGGACACCTGGTTCTTCACCGCATCCACCTGTGCCATGTTATGATCTATGGCGATCACCTCATGCCCCATCTGCGTAAGCTTGATGGCCAGATGCCTGCCGAAGTTGCCAAGACCAAAGATCGCGACCTTCATGTTCTTCTAGTTGATGAGGATATCTTCCTTGGGGTAACGATACGGGCTGCTCTGTACTTGCCTGAGCACCGCCACCAGCAGGTTCAAGGCACTCACACGGCCCACGAACATCACCACGCTGAGCACCATGCGTGCCGGATCGGTGAGTTCGGACGTGATGCCCATGGAAAGCCCGACAGTACTGTAGGCCGAGAAACATTCGAACGCGAGTACCAGCAGATCATGGGCAGGTTCCAGGGATGCGACGATAGCCACGGAGAGACCAAGGAACACAAGCGAAAGCACGATCTGTGAAAGGGTGCGACGAATGCTGAGCACACTGATCTCACGGCCGCCATATTCCACACGATCCCTTCCACGCGCAGTGGCGAATACCGTCAGCGTGGCAATGGCGAAAGTGGTGGTCTTGATGCCACCGGCCGTACTGCCCGGTGAGCCTCCAATGTACATGAGCAGCAGAATGATCATGATGGAGGGTATGGCCAGCGAGTGGGTGGGTACTGCGGCGAAACCGCAAGACCGGGGGGTGGCTCCCGTGAAGAATGCTGCCGTGAAGCGGCCCCACCAGGTGGTGTGCCCGGCCAGAGCACCGTTCCACTCGAAGACAAGTATGGAGACGGTACCCACTACGAGCAGGATCAGCGTGGTCTGAAGCACGAGCCGCGAACTGAGATTCACCACCCGGGGATGACGTTGTAAGGGAGTTCCCAAAAACAGTCTTTTCAGACGGCTGATGATCCAAAGCTTCAACCACCTGCCGAAGTTGAATGTGATACCAAAGCCCAGGCCGCCGGCTATGAAGAGGAGGGCCACCACCCAGAGCAGTGGATAATTGGTACGGAACGGCATTTCCTCCATACCGGCACCATGGGTGGAGAAACCTGCATTATTGAAAGCGGAGATGCTGTGGAATACCGAGAAGAAGATCCGATCTGATATGTCCATGAACATGTCATCGGGTAGTGAAGCGAAGATGAACACCATGCCGATGGCCTCTATGGTGATGGTGAACAGAATGACCTTGATGATGAACGAGCGGGCATTGGAGAGCGATGTCTGCGCAATGTCCCGAATCCTCAATTGCTCTTCAAGCGATGTACGGCCCTTGAAAAAGAACGCGAAAAAGCTCGTGAAGGTCATTACACCGAGACCGCCGAGCTGGAACAAGAGCATCAATACCCACTGGCCCATGGGAGTAAGGTCCGTACCTACATCGATCACGCTGAGACCTGTGACACATACCGCCGAGGTGGCCGTAAATACGGCATCCACCATGGAGATAGGGCGCGTGGTGGCGTTGGGAAGCAGCAGTAATGCCGAACCGATGGAGATCAGCAGGATGAAACTTGCGGCAAAGAGCAGGGCGGGGTTGAAGAGCGTGCTGCCCCGGCCGATCTCCAACCTTGAAAGTTCAATGAAGATGAAGAACAATAGGAAGATCAGATGAGGCCAATGATATTCATCATCCCATAGCTCAAGCCCCGCAGGCCTCACATAGATGAGCAACAATGCCGCGATGAACCACAGGGCCTCTGCCTTGCGTACGGCCAGGCCACGCAGCATGCTGCGGATGATGCTTCCGAGCGTAACCAACGCTGCCGCCACCACAAGACCATAGCTCAGCCGGTTGATCAGTTGTTCTGTGGAAGTATCGGCCCGGTAACCGAACTCCAACAAAAAGAGAAAGACGGCCAGAATGATGACGATGACCCGGGCCAGGCCTACCACCTCCTTGCGAAGAACGGTACGGAGGAGGGTCTGTTTCATCTATGCAGTGGACTGCGGGTCCATGCGGCGAAGGTGCAAAACTAGGCGGTGCCGAAATAGTATCAAGGATCTTCGGCCAAAGCATGGATACTGTATGCGATCAGTCTTCCATTGCCGTCGGCGGTGATCAATTCGGGTATCTTGTCCAGGTTGAGATCGGCGACTGCAGGTGCTATTGTTCCCTTCACCGGTGACCCGGCGGTCTCTTTTCCGAACTCATCGAAGAGAACTATCCTGCCATCCTTGGTGCCAGCGCTCAGAAGCATCCGCTTTCCGGACCTGTGGTGGCCCACATGTTCGATCGTGCTCCCGGTGAGCGTTCTTACGAATAGTTGCCTCCCATCCCGTGTAACTACCAGACTATCCTTGCTGGCATGGACCGATTCGTTCTCACCATCGTTATCGATGTCGATGGATCGTCTTATCGCATCCGCAGGAACTGCTTCAACAACTCCTCTTTCTCCAGCCAAGCTGGCGGTATTCAAAGTGCCAACGCTCGAAAGCCAGCATATCGTGGTGGCCATGATCTCCGAGCCTGCATCGATACTTTCGATCTGCGGTGAAGGCCCGAGCTCCAACGAGGTGCGTTCCCGGGGCTGTCCTCTTCGATCGAAGATGTGGACCTTGCCAGTGGCATCTGCGACGATGAGATGATCCTTGTTCTTGATGCGGAAATGTTGCACTGCGTGAACGGCGGTCCCCGGCAGCCGGGGTTTCTCCCAGCCGTTCACCTCACCACCGGTCAGATCGAAGTTCAGGATACGCGCATCTTCATCGGCCAATAGGATCCGGTATTCCTTATCGTTCTCATAGTCGAACACAGCGAGCGGTGCTGTTGCTTTCTTCTTCAAGATCACCGGGAAACCGGTTACGTTCTTTCCGTTCCGATCGATCAAATGGATCTCCTTTTCCGTATTGAAGAGCAGCTGGAGCTTTCCGTTCTTGAACCTGTCCACCTGATGCACCTGGCCCAACACGGCATCGTTCAATTGACGGCTCCATAAGACCTTTCCCGTGCTTCCGATCAAATGAAGCTGGTGCCGGGCATCCTGAACGAGTACTTCCAGCGTGTTGTTGTTGTGGTTCCTTACCACAAAAGGACCTCGAATGATGGATGCGCCTACCTCTGTTTCCCATAGCACGCCGTTGCCCTGCTGCTGTTGCATTGGAGCGTGCTGCAGACCGGCGGTGACATGCACGAAGCCTTTGTGACCTGGTGAGATCTGGATGGTGAGACCGCCAAGCTTCTGCCAGAAAGCACTGTTCTCTTTCCAGGTCTGCTGAGCGGAAGGTCTCAATTCCGGCAGGATCAGTTCTCCACTACGCGCAATATCACACCACCAGGTCCGGGCCGCTTCATTGCTCATGCGTTGGGACCATGACGAGGTGCGCGGATCTTCAGCGAGTGAATTCCCGTCAAGCCAGGCATCGATCGAGGTGCGCAGTGTCGCCGGATCGCTGGAAAAAAGGACGATATCACCCAATATTATCCACCATGGCTGCGGCATGTCGATCGCAACATGGCCGAAGAGTTCCTTGAATGGTTCGGCCAACGGCAATTGTTGAAGCAATATTCCCCGGTGTTCCTGTTGGGCACAACCGGAGCCGCAGAGTGATGAGAGCGCACGTGAGGCTTCCTCTTCATCTCCGGCCTCAAGAAAATACCATGTGTACGCGCTGGCATCCATCATGGCACGCGCATGGCCCACAGGACCGTTCACCCAGGAGAACATCGCGTTCTTCAAGCTGTCCTCCGCGGCGGATCCGATCGCGGCGAGGTAGGCATCCGGATCTTCCACATGATCCATGTAGAGCATGGAAACGGTTGCCGGCAGAACGCGATGAATGCTGGACCTGCCGCTGCCCTGGATGGCCTTGTTCTCCGTTCCAAGGAGTCCGCTGAGAAGAAGTGCATCGGGCCTTGAACGAACATCCATGGCAAGCCAGCCATCAGGTATCTGCGATACCTCGGTCTTTTGCGGTGAGGTCCATAATTCCAGAAGCCGCGCACTTCGTCGTGCGTGCAGAAGCAGGCTGGCGTCGGTCCCTTTTCCCAAGGTCGTGTGCATACGCATGAACTGATCGTCCTGTGTCAATGAGCGGCCGCTCTGCATCTGGAGCGAAGCCTCTTCCATCACGTAAGCGGAAGAGGACATCAACCAGATGTTCCCTTTCAACTGAATGAAGAGCTTTGGCAGAGCGGTGTCTGGCAGGTAGCTGATCACTTCTCCTGTGCGTAACGTGGCGATGGATGCATCGTCCAACCCGAGCAGACCGGCGAAACTCTCGATCGGTGCTGCTTCTCCGGAACGTGGGATGCCGATGAAAAGTCCACCAAGTCCTTCGCTGCCATCGCGCATGAGGCAGATCATCACTTCCGCATCCTTTATCGCAGCACCCAATATGGCATCGTTCTGCATCCGTTCCACCGTACGGCCTATGAACGCTCCTGAGGCAGCGAAGGATGGGATCTCCTTACATGCCTCCCAGATCAACGAGGTGTGCGTGAACCGGTCCCAATTGTTCCAGGCATCGGGAATGGTGATGATGGCTGCGCTCTGCTCCGGTACCAGCGACCATGGATCCACCGATCGCAACGGTAGAAGACGATCCTTGTAGATGAAGTAGAGTGCCGCACCGATCGCTGCGAGCAGGAACAGGACCGTGAGAAAGCGCCGCATCTGCAGCGATCAAAAGTATCCCATCATACGGCCGGTCCCCGGATGTGGCACCCACCCTTTGCACACGCGCTTGTGGACAGTGGTCAGACCGTTTCTGTCTCGGTCCCGGCTTCACTCCAGTCCAGGTCCAACTCATCACCCAGGTAGCTCAGGCGGAAACTTTTCCTGTGATGTTCGGTATGCCCGATCCGATCCAATGTTGCACGATGATCGATGGTGGCGTAGCCCTTATTGCTGATCCAATTGTATTCGGGATGCTGCTCATGAAGCTGCACCATCATGGCATCACGATGTGTCTTGGCAAGGATGCTCGCAGCCGCAATGCTTCGGAACTTTCCATCGCCTTCAACGATGCAGACATGTGGAATGCCTGAATACGGCGGGAACCGGTTGCCATCGATGAGCAGCTGTTGCGGGATCATCTTCAATGCCGAGATGGCGCGGTGCATGGCCAGAAAAGAAGCGTGGTAGATGTTGATCCGATCGATCTCTTCGGTGGAGGCCGAAGCCACCGACCAGGCCAGTGCACGATCCTCGATCAATAGACGCAGTTCAGAGCGCTGCTCCGCCGTGAGCTTCTTGCTATCATCCAGGCCGGGCAGCCGCACCCGCGGTGGAAGGATCACTGCGGCCGCGACCACAGGGCCGGCCAGACAACCACGGCCGGCCTCATCGCAGCCTGCTTCCAGCAGACCCTTGGTGTGTTGCGGCGAAAGAGCCATCGCCACGAAAGTAGATGCAGCTTATCCAGCGGTGGCCGATCGTTGAAAATTCGTGCTGCGCCTTGCGTTGTTCACAGTGTTCAACATGCGCTCGAAGCTTTGCCAGAGGTCCTTGGCCGCCTTGTCCCAGGTGAACATCTCCGATCGGTGAAGTCCTGCGGTGCCCAGCCGCTGGCGCAGATCATCATCCATCGCCAACGTCTCAAGGGCCCGGGCGATATCATTCACGGAGAACGGATCGCAATAGAGCGCTGCATCGCCCGCCACTTCTGGCATGCTCGTACGATCGCTGGTGATCACGGGCACCCCGCAGCGCATGGCCTCTGCGATCGGGATGCCGAAGCCTTCGAAATAGCTCACGAAGGCAAGTGCTTCGGCGCCACCGAGCGCATGACAGAGCCTGTCCTGTTGCAGGCGTCCGGTAAAAAGGATCCTCTCCTTGTGCTTCAACTGCGCCCAGGCCTGCTTCATGCGCTCATCCCACCAGAAGCTTTCGCCCACGATCACCAGCCGGTGCGCAATGGAGGTGCGCTCAAGTACATGATCGAAGGCCAGGAGCAGGCGCGCGATGTTCTTGCGCGGATGCAGGGAACCTACGCAGATGAAATACGGATCGCCTTGTGCATACTCCCGTCGTGCCTGGTCTTTTGCCTGTGCCTGGAGCGGGGAGAATTTTTCGCTCACCCCGTTGTAGACAACATCGATCTTTGATGGATCGATGCCGTAGGTGCTGCTGATGTCCTTCCTGGAATATTCGCTCACCGTGGCTATGCGCGTGGCATGGCGTGCGAAACGCGGAAAATAATTCAGGTAGTATTTGCTGTATGCCTTGGGCAGATCTTCAGGATGATGTTCGAAATTCAGATCATGGATCACCGCCAGTGAAGGCACTTTGCTCTTCAAAGGCAGAAAACCATCCGGACTGATGAACGCATCGGCATCGAGCGCCCGCAGTTTACGCGGAAGCATGAAGTCGAACCAAAGCCGGTACAGCAGTGGATGGCGGGTCGGTGGGGGCAAGACCACCGCCCGCACGTTCGGGGAATAAATGAATTTGTGATCGAACTGCCGATCGAAGATGAAGATGAATTCGTGGTCGGTATGCGCCGCCGTCATGCGCGAGAGGGTTTCATGCGCGAACCAGCCGATACCTTCGAGCTTGCCGCTCAAAAGCAGACGGGTGTTCACGGCTATGCGCATGGCCGCAAAGGTGGTGAAATGAAGAATGTGCTCCGGAGGAAAGGTGATGAAGTGGAAATTCTCATCAGTATTAGGGCGAATTATCGGCAAGGCGTGGCTTCGCCTTCAAGTCCGCGGTCGCTTCGCGCCCTTGCGGGCTTTCCGGCTGCGCCACTTACGCAGATCAGCTGCAGGCCAGTATGGAACCGGTCCTTGATCCAAAAAGAACATAATATCGACCACTTGTCCTTCATGGATCGATCTGCCGATCCACATGGTCAACGCCGATCGATATCACCGGACCTCATGCTCTGGCCATGCGCCAGCGTGTTAGGGACATGAGCGGAAAGCCCGCAAGCGAGGCTTTGCGAGTGCGGACTTGGAGCGTTGGCCCGACCCGCGCTCGCTGGAATTCCAGCGAACGCGGGTAACGCCCGAACCACCGTTAAGAATGAAGCTGCCATCTTCGCGCCCGGTATGCGGCGAACGTTCCTGACCAACCTGGCCCTGCTGCTGGTGCTCAACCTGCTGGTGAAACCCTTTTACATATTGGGTATAGATGCGGGTGTACAGGTTGCCGTAGGCGCTGATGAGTATGGTCTTTACGCGGCGCTGCTGAGCTTGAGCTTTCTGCTGAACATCCTGCTTGATGTAGGGTTGACCAATTTCAACACCCGGCATATAGCCCAGCATACGCACCTGATCGGAAAGTATTTCAGCGGCATCATCGGCGTGCGTGTCCTGCTGGCCCTGGTGTACGCGGCAGTGACGATCGTGGCGGGGCTGCTATTGGGTTATGGTGGCCGGCAGCTCGAGTTATTGGGTGTGCTCGTGCTGAACCAGGTACTTGTGGCCACCATTCTCTATCTGCGGAGCAACATTGCGGGCGCACAGCGCTACCGGCAGGACAGTTTTTTGAGCGTGGTGGATCGCGTGTTGTTGATCGTTGGTGTCGGCTGGTTGCTCTGGTTCTCAGGTGTGCCGTTCCGGATCGAATGGTTCATCTGGGCGCAGACGGTCGCTTATTTGGTGACGTTACTTATCGCCCTTGTGCTGGTCTTGAGGTTGAGTGGCAGAGTGAAGCTGCAATGGAGACCGGCATTCAACCTGTTGATCCTGCGGCAGAGTTTCCCGTACGCCCTGCTGATACTGTTGATGACCTTCTATTACCGAACGGATACCCTGATGCTGGAACGTATGGCGGGTGAGCGCGAAGCGGGGATCTACGCACAGGGTTTCCGCTTCTTCGAGGCTTTGAACATGCTCGGTTATCTGTTCGCCGGATTGTTGTTGCCCATGTTCAGCCGCATGTTGAAGAACAGGGAGAAGGTGAATGACCTGGTGGCAGTGGCGCTGCGGCTGGTGCTGGCCGGCTCAGTGGCCGTGGCGATCTTTGGAAGTTGGTATTCCAATGATATCATGGAACTTCGCTACACCGAACATACCGATCGCTCCGCTGGAGCGTTCGCCGTGCTCATGTGGTGCTTCGTAGCGGTCACTCTCACTTACATCCATGGAACGTTGCTCACGGCTTCAGGCCAACTCTCCACGCTGAATTGGATCGCCGCTGGAGGTGCCTTATTGAATATTGTCCTGAACCTTGTGCTCATACCCCGTTCTGCATCGGAAGGGGCGGCATGGGCCAGTCTGGCCACCCAATGGCTCACGGCACTGGCGCAGATCTACATTGCATATCGCATCTTTGCCCTGAGGGAGCTTTTTCCCGTGATACTGCGGGCGTTGCCTTATTTGGCGGGGCTTGCCGGATGCCTGTTCGGGCTTCAATTCCTGAAGTTGGACCTGCTTGCAGTGACCATCTTCTATTTCCTATTCTCACTTTTGTGGGCTTTCTTGACAGGCCTGTTGGGCCGCAAATACCTTCTGAATGCATTCCAAGGATGATCCGACAGTGATCGAGACCTCGCCACGACATTCCGGTGAAAGCCGCAGGGCAGCACGCTCCGGCACACATGCAACCTCGATCACAGAACCTTCCACCGGTCTGCTGCTCTCACTGTGGGCATACCGCCGTTTGCTTATCGGAATGGTCCTGCTCGGGGCCGTAGGTGGCGTTATCGCAGCGCTGGTGATACCCTCCCTGTACAAGAGCGAGGTGGTGATGTTCCCGGCAGTGACGCACTCGCCTTCCAAAGCCTTGTTCAATGATTATCCCAATGGACGTGAAGATATACTGGGTATCGGTGATGAGGATGACAATGAACGGCTCCTGCAGATCCTGCACAGCGATAAGATCCGCGATCGGGTGGCAGATAAGTTCGATCTGTACACTGCATACGGCATTGAGCCAGATTCGAAGTACCGTCGAGCAGAGCTGATCGGTGCATACGAGCAACATATCTCTTTCGAGAACACCAAATACAACAGCGTACGGATCGAAGTGCTTCACAAGGATCCTGTCGTGGCTGCAGATATCGCCAACTATATCGCCGATCAGGTGGATACGGTCTGGAAGGAGATGGCGCATGACAGGGCCCAGCAGGCATACCAACTGGTGAAGGACAAGCTGGATGGGACACAGGCCGAGATCGCCATGATCAGCGATAGTCTGAGGGTGCTGCGTGAGCAGGGGGTGCAGGGGTACTATTCGCAGACGGAAAGGATGCACGAATATCTCGGTGCCGCGATCTTGAAGGGCGATAAAAGGGCTGTTGGTGAGATAGAGGACAGGTTCCGATCGATAGCCGGGCTTGGCGGACTTTACGTGGTGATGGAGGAACGCCTGAAACAGGAGATGTATCGGCTGGGAACGTTGAGCTTCAAATTATCGCAGGTGGAAGCCGATCTGAGGAACGAGATGCCCCATAAGTTCGTGGTGAACACGGCACAGGTCTCCGACAAGCGCGCGTATCCGATCCGCTGGCTGGTGGTCACCATGAGCACCATCTCGGCCCTGTTGATCGCCCTGCTGATCATCATGGTGCAGGAGAACATCAAGAAATTGCGTGTAGGTCATGCCTGATGATGTGATGGTGAGAAAGGCACCGGAGCGGTACCCGGGCAGATCGCATGCGGAACCCCGCCAGGAGTTGAGCTTCCGCGGATCGCTTCAGATGCTGCTGGCCAACTGGCGCCTCTTCCTGGGCATAGGGCTTGCTGCCCTCATCTTGTCAGCGATCTTCAGCGGTCCGGCATTCATCAAGCCTCGCTACAGGTCTTCCGCCACGGTCTATCCCGTAAACCTCAACAGCTATTCCATCGAGACCCGCACAGATCAGCTGCTTCAACTGCTGGAGAGCAACAGCATCCGCGATTCCTTGATCAAGCAGTTCGATCTGATCACGGTCTATGAAGTGGATACCATGGCCAACGGCGGATACTACGCCCTCTATAATGAATTCGGCGATCGGGCCGAGATCAGCAAGACCAGGTATGAGTCGGTACAGATCGAAGTGGTGGATGAAGATCCGGTGCGGGCCCGGGACATGGTGAAGGCGATGCTCGATCAGGTGAATCTGCTTGCACGGCGTCTTCAACGCGAGAAATCCATGGAGGTGCTGAACATCGCAGAACGCGCCATGGTACATGAACGTGCCAAGCTTGATTCAGTGGAAGCGCGGCTGCACCAGTTGAGACAGGGTAGTGGCCTGCTGGCGTATGAAGCACAGGCGCGCGAGCTCACCAAGGGCTACGTGCGCATGCTGGCCGATGCTTCCGTGAGCCGCGAGAAGCGTGAAGAGGTGCAGGCCATGATCCGCGAAATGGAATTGAAAGGGGGGGAATTCCGCCAACTCACCGAATTGAGCAATCTCTTCCGTGCCAACTATGACCGGCTCCTTTCCGATTACGAAAAAGCATACAGCGATGTGACCAAGGAACTGACCTACACCAACGTGGTGGTACATCCCGAGGTGAGCGACAAGAAGGTTTATCCCGTACGCTGGTTGATCGTTTCAACCAGCACGCTATCGGCCTTGCTTCTTTTACTCGTGTTCCTCGCCTGGAAGGAAGGGCGGATCTGAAGCATGCTCCAGGCGTTGCGATCATATTGGATGGTGGCAGGCTGCACGCTCTTCGTGCTGCTGAACATGCTGCTCATGGCCCAGGAGATCTTCTGGCTGAACATGCTGCCGGTTGTGCTTTTCGTGGTGTGGGCCATGTTCACCGCCGTGGACAAGCTCATGATGTTCATCGCCTTTGCCACACCACTTTCCATAAACCTTGAGGAATTGGAGATCGGCGGCATCGGCGTGGCGTTGCCCACCGAGCCGCTCATGGTGGGCCTCATGTTCCTTTTCCTTCTGAAGCTCGGCATGGAAAAGAACGTCATCTCCGAGCGCGTATGGAAACACCCGATCACCTGGGTGATCAGTGCACAATTGATCTGGATGGTCGTCTGTATCATACCCAGTTCAATGCCCGTCGTTTCCATGAAATATGTGCTGGCGCGTTTATGGTTCGTGACCACCATGTTCCTGATCGTCTCCCGGATCTTCGAAGATCCAACGAAGGTCCACAAGTTCATCTGGGCGTATATCGCGGGCCTGTGCATCGTGGTGGTGTACACCTTGATCAACCACGCGCAACATCATTTCGAGCATGATCCGGCGCATTGGGTCATGAGCCCGTTCTTCAAGGACCATACGAGCTACGGTGCCATCATCGCCTTCGTGCTGCCTTACGTCATCATGCAGGTGTTCTCCTCCGGACTTTCCGGCACCAGAAGGACCCTGGCGATGGTTGTACTGCTGTTGCTGGCCGTGGGCCTGATCTTTTCCTACACACGTGCCGCATGGATCAGTCTTGCCGGTGCCGCCGCGCTCTGGATATTCGTGAAGATGAAAGTTCCTTTCTGGGTCCTGGTGCTCTTGCTTCTGGCCGGTGGTGTTGTCTATTGGGTGAACCAGGAGCAGATACAGGTGGCATTGGAAAGGAACCAGGAGGAATCTTCGGATGATCTGGGCAAACACGTTCGATCGATATCCAACATTTCCAGCGATGCCTCCAACCTTGAAAGGATCAACCGTTGGAACAGCGCGATACGCATGTGGCAGGAACGGCCGATCTTCGGTTGGGGGCCGGGCACGTACATGTTCCAATATGCACCGTTCCAGGCGTCGGGAGATCGTACCATCATAAGCACCAACTTCGGCGTACAGGGCAACGCGCACAGCGAATACCTTGGGCCATTATCTGAGCAGGGTCTGCTGGGCGCGGTATTGATGATCGTGCTTATCGTGCTTACCAGTGTGATCAGTTTCGATCTTTATCGGCGAATGCCGCAGAACCGCGATCGGGCAATGCTTACCGCCGTTTACCTGGGCCTGGTCACGTACTATCTGCACGGATCGCTGAACAACTTCCTGGATACCGACAAGGCATCGGTGCTATTCTGGTCGTTCACGGCATTGATCGTATTGCTCGATCTGAAATACCGGCGATCAACGATAGCTGCAGACCAGCACGGCGATATCGTCCAGGTAGGGTGACCCTGCCCGGTGGTCCTCGAACGCGGTCCTCAATTGGTCCAGCACGGCTTGCGGCCCTTCATGCGCTCGGTTGCGTAAGGCCATTTCCAATGGCGCCGTATCGAAGGAACGTTCCTCGCGATCCTCCTGTTCCACAAGACCATCGGTGAAACAGATCAACGTCGCTTTGGGTTCCAGGGAAACGGAGCCTTCCTTCAGGAACGGAAGCGTAGGCATCATGCCCAATGCGATGGACCCTTCATGCAATGCAATGATCTTATCATTTTGCAGGAGCAGAGGTGAATTATGGCCGGCATTGATGAATTGCATCTCACCGGAAGGAAGGTCGAGCAGCCCGATGAACAAGGTGATGAACCGCTCTCCGCGCGCACTGGCATGTACCCGATCGTTCAGTGCTTTAACGAGGACAGGCAGGGTCTCGCTCGAATGCGTGAGCGCAGCGCGCAGATGAGCCTGGAAATTGCTCATCAACAAGGAGGCGGCGATCCCTTTACCGCTCACATCGGCCACGCAGATCACCACTTTCTCGGGAGAGATGTGGAACAGATCGTAATAATCACCACCCACCTGCCGGTGCGGTTGGTACCAGCCTGCGGCCTGCAGATGCTTTTCCTTCGGCAGATCACGCGGGATCAACATCGCCTGCATTTCCGCAGCGAGCTCCAATTCACGCCGATCGCGTTCCTGTTGAAGTTCCTGCCGGGCCATGCGCTTGTTCTCCATCGCCACCACGATCAGATTGGTAAGCGTCTGTATGAAATTCAGATGCTTTATCGTGGGGCTGATGCGTTGTTCCTCCTCATCAATGTCGCCGATGAGCAGGAATGCGAGCGGCTTTTCACGGTGATGGATAGGAACGGCAACATCGAACGCACCGATCCCGGCCGGACTTTCGCCACCGATCACCTGGATGTCCTTGAACCAGTTGGCCGCCTGCTCGATGTCGGCATCGCTCATTTCACCATCAGTGCCGTAAGACAACACGGTGCGCCACCCGTCGGAATTCACATGCAGCATCAACTTGGTGATGCCGAGCTGGTCCTTTACGATCGAATGGTAGAGGCTGACGAGATCATCTTCGAGAACGTTGCTGTTGATCGCCTTGGTAACATCAAGCAGCGAGCGCAGCTGGAACTCCTTCAGCTCAAGCCGTTCAACGATCCTTTCCAGCCTCGCCATGGATCAATCCTTCAGCTTCTTGAAGAGTTCAGGCAATTTGCCGAGCATTGCTATCTCCCTCATCTTCTGTTTCCACTCGCCGGCGGGGGAACCAAAATAAGTACGGCCACCTTCCAGCGATCCGATCAATCCGCTTTGGCCGAGCACCACAGCACCCTTGCCGATCGTAAGCTTGCTCGGTACGCCGACCTGACCCCATAGCGTCACATCATCTTCAATGATCACCGCACCGCTTATACCGACGTGCGCGGCGATGAGGCACCGCTGCCCGATCAACGTGTCATGGCCCACTTGAACATGGTTGTCGATCTTGGTGCCTTTGCCGATGCGTGTATCTGCGCTCACCCCACGATCGATGGTGCAGAGCGCCCCGATCTCCACGTCATCTTCGATCACCACGCTGCCGCCGGGCACCATTTTCTCGTAGCCGGAAGAACGTTTCTTGTAATAGAACGGATCACCGCCGATCACACTATTGGCATGGATGATCACACGATCACCGATCGTCGTGTTCTCATAGATCACCACACCGGGCATGATCATACAATCCTTTCCGATCGAAACATTCGCGCCGACGATCACACTGGGATGCACTTCGCTTCCTTCACCGATCGATGCCTTGTTCGCGAAGCCTTTGCGCGGCATGAAATGCTGCATCAGCTTGTTGTAATCGCCGCATGGATCATCGCTGATGATGAGCGCTTTTCCTGATGGTGGGTCCACCTCCTTGTTGATCAGGATCGTGGTGGCCTTGCTATTGAGCGCTTTGTCGTAATATTTCTCGTGATCCACAAAGACAAGGTCGCCTTCCGCTACGCGATTGATCTCGTTCAAGCCTGTGACCAGCCTTTGCGTTTCGCCAATGGTACGCGCGCCGATCATTTCCGCGATCTGCGCGGCGGTTCTAGCAGGTCTAAGTTCCAAGTTGGTGCAGGCTTTGGCCTCAAAGGTAGCCGCACATAAGATCGATCAGATGATCAGAAAATCAGATGATCCCAATGCCTTAGCCTCGACTCTTCGATCGAAGGTTGAGTTCCAATTATCTGATCTTCTGATCATCTCATTAACTGATCAGATCCTCGTTTTAAGTTTCGGCAACATCTCGTTCTTCCAGCTTGCGAAGGTTCCTTCCATGATCTTCTCGCGGGCTTCCTGCATCAACGACAGATAGAAACCTACGTTGTGCAGGCTGGCGATCTGCTGGCCGAGCATTTCGCCGCTTTGGAAAAGATGGCGTACGAAAGCGCGGGAGTAGAAACTGTCCACCCAGGTTGTACCGTGCGGATCGAGCGGTCCGTGATCATCGGCCCATTGCTTGTTCTTGATCTGCAGCACGCCTTCGCGGGTGAATAGCATGCCGTTGCGGCCATTGCGCGTAGGCATCACACAATCGAACATGTCGATGCCGCGGGCCATGTTCTCCAGCAGGTTCCAAGGTGTTCCAACGCCCATCAGGTAGCGCGGTTTGTCCTTCGGAAGTATCCCGCAGCACAGCTCGGCCATGGCGTACATCTCCTCTTCGGGCTCACCCACGCTGAGGCCGCCGATCGCGTTGCCATACATGCCTTTGCTGGCGATGTATTCCGCCGATCGTTCGCGCAGTTCCGGGAAGGTGCTGCCCTGCAC
>JAEZAU010000222.1 GCA_023430325.1 Bacteroidota bacterium
TTCGGGACGCAGACGATCACTTATACGATCACTTCAGCTGGTTGCAGCAACTCGGCTTCCACGACGATCTCTGTCAACCCACAACCTGCGGCGCCTTCCACCGGAACGTATGGTCCACTCTGCAGCAACGATGCCCCGATCGAACTTGGTGGATCGCCCGCTGGCGGAACGTGGAGCGGAACGGGAGTCAGTGGTGGCTTCTTCGATCCTTTGTTCGGGACGCAGACGATCACTTATACGATCACTTCAGCTGGTTGCAGCAACAGCGCTTCGACCACGATCGAAGTGAACCCACAACCTTCGGCTCCTTCCACCGGAACGTATGGGCCACTTTGCAGCAACGATGCGCCGATCGAACTCAGCGGGTCTCCTGCTGGCGGAACGTGGAGCGGAACGGGAGTCAGTGGTAGCTTCTTCGATCCTTCCTTCGGAACCCAAACACTGACCTACACGATCACAAGTGCTGGTTGCAGCAATTCTGCTTCGACGATCGTGATAGTAGGGAACTGCGATTGCGCCGGAATTGTTGATGGTGAGGCGGAGATCGATGCTTGTGGGATCTGCGCAGGTGGAACAACAGGTATCATTCCGAACAGCGGATGCGTGAGCCTGAACGTGAAAGCTATCCTTGATGGAGCATATGTACCGTTCACCGGACTGATGCGAGATGACCTGCGATCGAATTCATTGATTCCGCTGTTACAACCATATAGTGTTGCTCCATGGAACCATCCGGAAAATGCCTCGACCACTACAGGCGTACTCGCCGTTGCGGGGGTGAATGCCATTGTGGATTGGGTGTTGCTGGAGCTTCGTGATGGAACTTCGCCCTCAACCATCATCGCGCGTAAGGCAGCATTGATCGATCGATCTGGCAATGTGTTGGATGTGGATGGATCGGGCAATGTCACGATACCTATCGGATCTGGATCCTATCATGTGGCCATCAGGCACCGGAACCATCTGGGTGTAATGACGGCATCACCCCAACCGCTCAATGGACTTGCAGAGCTCATCGACCTGACATCCAATTCAACGGCGACCTTCGGCACCAACGCACGAAGGGTACAGGGCGCAATAATGACGATGTGGGCCGGGAACGCGAACGTGAATTTGCTGGTGAATTACTCCGGATCGGCGAACGATCGCACAACGGTATTGAACGTTCTTGGGGCATCAACTTTCCTGACCCCGTTCGCTGGATACCACGCGGCGGATCTCAACATGAACGGTCTGGTGAATTATTCCGGATCGAACAACGATCGCACCCTGATCCTCAACACGCTCGGGGCGGGAACATTTCTCTCACCCATCAGCCAGCAACTGCCGTAGACCGCCGGATGAACGCACATGTTCATAAGACACCGCTCAAATTGACCAATCCGGTTTTTGGAAGGATGAATTGACCCGGCCACCACGAAGAACGATCCTACTTTCGATCCCCGCCTGAATGGCGGCCTTTTTGAAGATGGAAAATACATTTTTACCCAGTGTCATTCTCAAAGCGAGAAGGACCCTCCTCTCCGTACTGTGCCTGATCGCGGTCGGAAAAATGCACGCACAACCCGCGAACAATCTCTGTGCGAACGCCATAACGGTGACATGCAACAGCAGTACGAGCGGCACCACTGTGGCCTCCACCAATACCGGTGCACCTGGCACGTGTGTAACATCGCTCAATACCGCCGGCGGTGTGTGGTACAAGGTGATCGGCTGGGGGGGTGATATCACGGTAAGCTTGTGCAACAGCAGCTATGACACCAAGATAGGCGTGCTCACTGGCAATTGCGGGGCTTTCAGCTGTGTGAAGGGGAATGATGATGATACCGGACCAGGCGGCGCACAGGTCTGCGATCCAGACACGCAAAATACCCTGGCATCGTCCACCACCTTCACCTCTGTGCTTGGGACCACTTACTACATCTATGTGACCGGCTTCGGTACAGCGACCGGCACATTTACGCTGGTGGTGACATGTGGAGATTACAATTACCCCTGTCCCGCCAACGGCCTCAATCTGGAATTACAGACCGATGCCAACGGTGCCGATATTTCCTGGGAGATCATTCCGCAAGGCCTCGATCTTTTTGCATGCAGAGGGCTTGGTTCACCGAGCAATGCCATAGTGACCAACAATTGCTGCCTGCCCAATGGCTGCTACCGCCTGCGTGTGTATGACAGCGGAGGTGATGGCATCGCCAATGGCGGATACATACTGCGTACAGAGAACGGGAACCAGAGGGTGATAGACAACCGGAACAATTTCCTGAACGGAAGCGTAAGCGCCATCAGTGGGGACCAGGGTTTCTGCCTGCCGATCGGCACCAACAAGCTTATCTACACCAGTTGTGACAAACTTGACTGGGTGGCAAATACCTATATCGTGGCAAGTGAAGATCCAGCGGTGAGCGCAGAATGGATACCCAATGGAGCCAATTCGGTACAGGATGCTAATTCGGGATATGAATTCTGGTTCTTCGATCCGAATGGCACATACAGCTTCAAGCGTTTCCGCACCCATAACCAATCCGACGGTTTTGGTAGCGTTGGTGCCACACGTACAGCACATATGCTCATCAATAATTGGTCGATCGCTAACCATATTCCCACCGGTGTATTGATGAACGTACGCGTACGGGGTGTGGTGAACGGGGTTCCGATGGAATGGGGGCCTGCCTGCCGTTTCAAGATCGATCCGGTAGCCGCTGCCTGCCCGATGACCAAGCTGATGGATATTCCAGGAAACCAGTTCCTGAGCTGCGGACAGTTCAGGCTCTTTGCACCAGGCCAGTATGTTCATGCGCGCCCGGTGAGCGGTGCCACCTTCTATCAGTTCCGTTTCCGCCAGCCTGCCGAAGCTTTTGAGGTGATCCGCAGCCACACCTCATATTTCGTAGGGCTCGGCTGGACGAATGCGCCGGCGCTGGTCAATGGTTCACAATATGAAGTGGATGTGCGGGCATATAAGAACGGCCAGTGGTGCCCATGGGGCGAAGTCTGCATGCTTAACATCGGATCGCCGATGCAGGGTGGTGATCAACAGAACATGCCGATCAATAATGATGATCATGAAGCCGAACTTCAAGTATGGCCGAATCCCAGTTCGGTCGGGATCGTTCAGATCAAACTTTCAGGCATCCACCAAGGAATTCCTGGCCGTGTGCAGATAATGGACCTGCGCGGCAAATTGGTCAGGGAGATCAACATCACTACAACTGAGGAAGTGCTCATCGTGCCCACCCATGATATCGCTTCAGGCACTTACCTGATATCCCTGATCACCGAAAAGCGTGTCCATACGGCAAGGATGGTGATCCCGTGATCCCTGTGGATCGATCGTTACAGATCGTCCATATATCCTCAAATGAAAAAAGCCAGGCGATCTGCCTGGCTTTTTTCATTTGAGGTGATCTCTTGAACTATTCCCCTCCTCCCAGGTTGAACAAATAGGCGAGCCTAATACCGACGTAGGAGTAAGCTGGCGACCTGTAGCTGTAAGAAAGTTCGGTCCCAGCGATATCCAGCGTGTTGGGTTCCAGGTCATGTGGTCCCATCGCATTGTAACGCAGGCTGACATCAATGTTCTCCAATTGGTAACCGATACCGAGCGCCCAACTGAAATTGGTGGAACTGACCTCCCTCGCTGCGATCTGGATGTCATCGAAGCCCGGGACCTCGATGGTAAGGGGATCGAACTCGCGCGCGATCATATGGATACCCGCCTGTGCATGTGCATAAAAGCCGAGCTGTTGCTCTACGAAGTAGTACTTCAGACCGGCTTGGATCGGGATCATGGTGAACTTTTTCAGGAGAATGCTGCGGTTCTCGAACACGATCCCTGCATCATCCACCACGGTCACGAATTGATAACCAGCTTGTGCCGTGATCCCCAGATTGGTCCCTACTGGAAATTCAACGCCAAGGGTGGGTCCTACAATAAGACTCGCCTCATCACCCAGATCGCCAACGGGAATGCCCACATCTGCACCCAGGGATATTTGTGTATTCTGTGCAAATACACCGGTTGAAGCGAACAATGCCGCTCCGCATAGTATTGCTTTGAAGTTCATGTCTTGAATTTTGAAGCGCGCATTCTCAAAGGAGGTACCAGCGTTGTCTGGCTGGGGAGCTTTTATGCTGTATTGCTTCTACAGCCCTGATGTGCAGCAGCTTTTGATGTCAGGGACCCTTATGGATGGAAATTGAAAAGGGCGGCCGATCGACCACCCTTTCTTAACGATCGGGGAAAACCTTCTATACCTTTTGCTGAGCGCGGATCATGTTCAATGCACCACCGGCCTTGAACCATTCCACCTGCTGATCATTATAAGTATGGTCACAGTGTATGGTATCCTGCCCGCCGTTCTTGTGCTTCAGGACCATGGTCAACGGTCTGCCGGGAGCGAAAGAGATCAGATCGATGATATCGATGCGATCATCCTCCTGGATCAAGTCATAATCACTTTCATTGCGGAAGGTGAGCGCGAGCATACCTTGTTTCTTCAGATTCGTCTCATGGATGCGCGCAAAGCTTTTCACCAGCACCGCGGCCACGCCAAGATGTCTGGGTTGCATGGCCGCATGTTCACGGCTGCTGCCCTCACCATAATTATGATCGCCCACAATGATGCTCTTCACACCAGCGGCCTTGTAGGCGCGTTGCGTGGCCGGAACAGCCCCATACTCCCCGGTGAGCTGATCCTTGACCTTATCGGTCTCTCCATTGAAGAAATTGACCGCCCCGATAAGTGTGTTGTTACTGATGTTATCCAGGTGCCCGCGGTAGCGCAACCAGGGACCGGCCATACTGATGTGGTCGGTAGTGCATTTGCCCTTTGCTTTGATAAGGACCACGGCATCGTTGATGTTGGTACCATCCCATACCGGAAAAGGTTCCAGTAGCTGGAGACGTTCGCTATCGGGCTTCACGATCACCTGCACGTTCCTTCCATCTGCTGCGGGCGCCTTGTAGCCTGCATCCTTCACATCGAAGCCCATCGGCGGTAGCTCCACACCTACCGGTTCATCCAACATCACCTCATTTCCATCCTCGTTCTTCAATTTATCAGTAAGCGGATTGAAGGTGAGATCACCGGCTATGGCGAATGCTGTCACTATTTCAGGGCTGGCAACAAAGGCGTGTGTGTTCGGGTTGCCATCGTTGCGCTTGGCAAAGTTCCTATTGAATGAGGTGATGATCGAATTCTTGCGGTTCGGATCGTCGGTATGCCGGGCCCATTGGCCTATGCATGGACCGCAGGCATTGGCAAGCACCACTCCACCCATCTCATCGAAGATCTTCAGAATACCATCCCGCTCCGCCGTGTAGCGTACCTGTTCACTGCCGGGTGTAATGGTGAACTCGCTTTTCGCCTTCAGCCTCTTGTCAGAAGCCTGCTTCGCCACATGTGCGCTTCGGGTAAGATCCTCATAACTACTGTTGGTGCAGCTTCCGATAAGCCCTACCTCCAGTTTCGCAGGCCAATCATTCTCCTTAACGGCTGCCGCGAATTTGCTGATCGGCCAGGCCAGATCCGGAGTGAATGGACCGTTCACATGCGGTTCCAGGGTGCTCAGATCGATCTTGATCACCTGGTCGAAATACTTATCCGGTTGGGCGTAAACCTCATCATCACCCTGCAAATGTTCAGCGATCGCATCGGCCATATTGGCCACCACTTCGCGACCCGTACCTACCAGATACCGGCGCATGCTTTCATCGTAGCTGAAAGTACTTGTGGTGGCCCCCACTTCAGCACCCATGTTGCAGATGGTGCCCTTGCCGGTGCAGCTGAGACTTTCGGCACCGGGACCGAAATATTCAATGATGGCGCCAGTGCCACCTTTCACGCTCAGTATCCCGGCCACCTTCAGGATCACGTCCTTCGGGGAGGCCCAGCCATTGAGCTTTCCTGTAAGTTCAACACCGATCAGCTTGGGCCACTTGAGTTCCCAGGCCAGCCCGCTCATCACATCACATGCATCAGCACCACCTACGCCGATCGCGATCATTCCCAGACCGCCCGCATTCACCGTGTGGCTGTCCGTACCGATCATCATTCCACCGGGGAAGGCGTATTGTTCAAGCACCACCTGGTGTATGATGCCCGCGCCTGGTCTCCAGAAACCAATGCCGTATTTATTGCTGATGCTTTCGAGGAAGGTGAACACTTCGTTGCTCTTGTTCAGCGCTTCCTGAAGATCCTGCGTAGCACCCACACGCGCCTGGATCAGGTGATCGCAATGGACTGTGCTGGGCACGGCCACCTTGTCACGGCCCGTAGTGCTGAACTGAAGAAGGGCCATCTGCGCAGTGGCATCCTGCATGGCCACACGATCGGGCGCGAAGTCAACATAATGTTTCCCGCGCTCAAAGGGCTGGTCAGAATTCTCCTGCCAGAGATGGGAATAAAGGATCTTCTCAGTAAGGGTAAGGGGTCTGCCGGCCAATTTCCGGGCGGCGTTCACGCGTTCAGGTATGCGGCTGTATACCGCTTTGATCATGTCCAGGTCGAAGATCTTGCTCATATTGCGATAATGGCTGCAAAGGTACGATGCCTGGCGAGTGCAGAGGTCAGATGCCGATAAGGAGCCCACATACTTTGTGGAGCCTTCATCGATCTCGATTCCCATAAATTGAGACCAGAGAGCAACTATAACAAAAGCCCGGCGGGAAGCCGGGCTTTTGCATTCCATTGTATTGGAGGATCAGTCTTCGCTTTCCTCGTTCTTCTTGCTCTTTGAGGCGCGCTCGGTGTTCTCCATCTGGTTCTTCAGATCGCTGAGAACGCTCAAGTCACCGAGAGTGCTCTTCTCCACTTTTTCGTTCACGCTCTTCACGCTTGCGCTGGAGCCACCTTCCTTGCGGCCACGCTTCGCCGGTGCTTCGATCGGCTCATCGCCTTCTTCGAAGGTGCGGGTATGGCTCAGGGTTATGCGGCGGGCCTCGGCGTTGAACTCAAGCACCATGAACGGCAGCTTTTCCTCTACATTGGCCTTACTGCCATCTTCCTTCTTCAGGTGTTTGGCAGTAACAGTTCCCTCCACACCATAAGGCAGGCTTACTATGAAGTTCTGGCCGCTGCGGCCGGTGATAGTGCCTTCATGCACGCTGCCCGGAGTGAACACGCCCGCAAAAACGTCCCAAGGATTCTCTTCCACCTGCTTGTGGCCAAGGCTCAGGCGGCGGTTCTCCTTATCCACTTCCAGCACCATCACTTCGATCTCGTCACCCACGTTACAGAACTCGCTCGGGTGCTTTATCCGCTTGGTCCAGCTGAGGTCGCTGATGTGGATCAGACCATCCACGCCTTCTTCCAATTCAGCGAAGATGCCGAAGTGGGTGAAGTTGCGCACCTTGGCGGTATGCTTGCTCTTGATCGGGTATTTGAACTCGATATCGATCCATGGATCCTGGGTGAGCTGCTTCATGCCCAGGCTCATCTTGCGCTCTTCACGATCGATGTTCAGGATGACGCACTCGATCTCCTGACCTTCCTTGAGGAAGTCCTTCGGACTGCGAAGGTGCTGGCTCCAGCTCATCTCGCTGACGTGGAGCAGGCCTTCAACACCAGGGGCTACTTCCACGAAAGCGCCGTAGTCGGTGATCACCATCACCTTGCCCTTCACTTTGTCACCCGCGTTCAGGTTCGCATCCAATGCATCCCATGGGTGCGCACTAAGCTGCTTGAGACCAAGGGCGATACGCTTCTTCTCGTCGTCGAAATCCAGGATAACGACGTTGATCTTCTCGTCCAGCTTCACCACCTCTTCGGGGTGGTTCACGCGGCCGTAGCTCAGATCGGTGATGTGGATCAAGCCGTCCACGCCTCCAAGATCCACGAACACTCCGTAGCTGGTGATGTTCTTCACGGTTCCTTCGAGGACCTGACCTTTCTCCAGGCCGCCGATGATCTGCTTCTTCTGGGCTTCCAGTTCAGCTTCGATCAGCGCCTTGTGTGAAACCACAACGTTCTTGAACTCCTGGTTGATCTTCACGACCTTGAACTCCATGTTCTTGCCCACGAACTGGTCGTAGTCACGGATCGGCTTCACATCGATCTGAGAGCCGGGCAGGAATGCTTCGATGCCAAAGACATCCACGATGAGACCACCCTTGGTACGGCATTTCACGTAGCCGGTGATGATCTCGTTGGTCTCCATGGCATGGTTCACCTTGCCCCATGCATTGTGTACGCGGGCGGTCTTGTGGGAGATGACCATCTGGCCACCCTTGTCC
>JAEZAU010000062.1 GCA_023430325.1 Bacteroidota bacterium
CCCGAGGAAGTTGCCGCCGAGAATGCGCCAGCCCAGATCAAGGATGCGAACGGCAACGTGCTGAAGGATGGCGACGATGTGGTGATCGTGAAGGACCTGCCGGTGAAAGGTGCGCCCAAGGCGATCAAGGCGGGCACGAAGGTGAAGAACATCAGGCTCACCGATGGACCTGCGGGACACAACATCGATTGCAAGATCGAGGGATTCGGCGCGATGGCGTTGAAGAGCGAATTCGTGCGGAAGGCCTGATCATTCGGCCTGGATCTCACCATTCATCCCGATCGAAGCAACGGATCGGGCCCGGCGGGTGTCTTGTTGTTACCGGTTATAAGTGGTTTTGGGCCGGTTCGTCATTGAAAAGGGGCTGCGGCCCCTTTTCAATTTTGCGGTATGTGCGTTAGGGACATTCGTGGAAAGCCCGGAGCCGGCTTTTGCGGCGAGGACTTGCAACATTGGCCCGCCCCGCCTTGGCTGAACATTGACGGGCGCAGCCCGCGTACCTAAATGAGATCAGGCGGGGAACGCCCAAAGCATTCCTGAACAATACGCGCCAGCTATCTTCGTTCCCACCGCGATGCGCCGACACATACTCGTTCCCATATTTGGATTGATCGCTGTTCTTGCCGAAGCCCAGCTTGGCGGAAGCACCGCTTTTCGTGTACTCGATATCCCCGCTTCTGCACGTGCCTCTGCGTTGGGCGGCAATTACATCGCTGTGCATGATGCGGACATCAACCTGGGGATCTTCAATCCGGGTCTGTTGAACGCTGAGATGGGAAGACAGGTGGCGTTGAGCTATCTGCCGTATTTCGAGGGCATCAACATAGGTTACGCTTCTTATGCACACCACGCTGACAGCCTGGGGATGACCTTCGCTGGTACTGTCCAATATGTGGACTATGGCACATTCATCCGTACCGATGAAGCCGGAACGGAACTCGGGGAATTCAGCGCGGGGGAATATGTTTTCCAAGTAGGAACAGGCCGACCGCTGGATAGTCTTTTCAGTGTTGGTGCCAACCTGAAATTCATCACAAGCGCTTTCGATACGTACAATTCCACGGCATGGGCGGTGGATCTGGGCGGAGTGTTCGAAAAAAAGTCCATGGGGCTTACGATCGGCGGGCTTTTAAGGAATATCGGCCGGCAGAGCTCACCTTATACGGACACACGAGAGAAGCTTCCCTTCCAGGTGCAATTGGGAGCCACCTACAAGTTCAAGCACGCACCTTTCCGGCTTGGCCTGATGTTCGAGCAATTGCAGCAATGGGACCTCACTTATGAAGATCCCGATCGCACCCAGCAGATCGATCCTACTACCGGTGAAGTGATCGAGGACAAGATCACCCGGGCTGAAAAAGCGTTGCTGCATGTGGTCCCGAGCACTGAGATCCTACTAGGGAAGAATTTCATGATCCGGGTGGCCTATAATTATCGCCGCCGGCAGGAGCTGGTGTTGCCGAACAAACCGGCATTGACCGGTGTGAGCTTCGGCATTGGTCTACGCGTAAGCCGCATTCATATCAGTTACGGATATTCACAATTGCATCTGGCGGGAATATCGAATACCTTCACATTGGCCGCCCGGTTCGCCGACTTCAAAAGATCCCAATGACCGTGAAAGACCTTCAAGGAGATATCATCATTGAAGGTCCCTTTCTTGCAGAGGCTCCATGGCTGGTGGGAGGCACTCTTACCTTCGGCGCGGCAGAACGGGAAGATTTGAAGAGGATCAACATCGCTGTGGACGGTTTTTCGTCCTGTGGAAAGAGTACGCTCGCCAAGCATCTCGCCCTTCATCTCGGTTATACGTACATAGACAGCGGTGCCATGTACCGTGCGGTGGCGTTGTACATGCTGGAGAACGGCCTGGTGCGCAACGGTAAGCTGGATAAGGAGAGCCTGCTGGCGGAACTGGACCGTATCGATATCCGATTCCACCACGATCCGATGACGGGTAAGAACGAGACCTATCTCAACGGCCGCAATGTGGAAAGCAGAATCCGGGGGATGGAAGTGAGCAGGCATGTGACCCTGGTGAGCCCTGTACCTGCGGTGCGCGCGAAGCTGGTGGCTTTGCAACAAGATCTCGGGCGGGAAAGGGGAGTGGTGATGGATGGCCGGGACATCGGCACGGTGGTCTTCCCCGATGCCGAGGTGAAATTCTACATGACGGCCCGCACCGATGTGCGCGCCATGCGCAGATATAATGAGCTTCGTGCCAAGGGGTTGGAAGTGGATTTTGCCAGCGTTCTGGAGAACATCCATAGACGTGATGAAGATGACACCACACGCGTGGCGGACCCGTTGATACAAGCTCCTGATGCCATAGTGATAGACAACAGCGATCTTTCCGAACAGCAACAGTTCGAGATGGCCCTGGAAGAAGTGGCCTCGGTGCTGGCCCGGGTGGGACAGGAGTAGACGCTACCGTCCGGCATCAAACTTGATCGTGAACAAGCGGAACAGTTCGCTGTTCTGTTCATAGAAATGTAAGGCCATGCCGAGGTACCTGTTCCCGATCCTGGTCCTTTGGTCGTTCACAGGTTGCAGCGATGTCTTTGATGTAACACCGTACGACACGGCAACGATTTCATCACCGTCAGGCCTCACCGATCGCAATATCAACCTATGGCGTGAACGCGTTGCCGGCCTTGATGGCGCCATGACGATCGCTTTCACCAGCGATCCGCATTTCTATTACGGCGATCTGGGCGATGTGATCGAGCATATCAATAACGATGTTTCTGTCGAAGCGATCATAGTTCCGGGCGATCTTACCGATCAAGGATTATTGGGTGAGTACGAACTGTTCACCAATGTGATGGAACGGTCGCGGCATCCGTGGATCGCAACGATCGGGAACCATGATCATTTGAGCAATGGCAGGCAGATCTATGAGCAGATGTTCGGTGCACGCAATTTTTTCGTGGATCTGCGCGGCCACCGGTTCATCTTCTTCGACAACACTGTATGGGAGAGTCAACTGGAGCCTGAGTTGGAATGGCTGTCAGCCACCCTGGCTTCATCAGGAGAACTGCGCCCGATCCTGATCGCCCACATTCCCTTCAACGATCAGCAACTGGAGAACGGGATCGGCAATGCGATACGCGGTCTTCTGGCCCAGCACGGATCGAAGCTGTTCATTGCCGGACATGTCCACGGGTTCTCGTATAATTCGCATTACGGCGATGGGATCCGTTATGTGACAGTGCCGTGGCCACGGGAACGTGAGTATGTGAAACTGGTGTTGAACGGAGATGAAATGCACGTTCAATTGGTATCGTTATGAGATGGAGTGCGGTGATATCTGCATTCAGTTTCGCATGTCTGGCGGCGGGCGCTGATCCGCCTGTTGCGGGTCAGGAGAGCCCCCGATCTCATGTGAACTGGCATCTGCGCGGGCAATTCGCAGGTTTTCAGGGTCTGCTGTCGATCGGCGGCGGACCATCATTTTTCCGCGGTGTCTACAGGCCTGCACTGATGTACGGATATGCTCCCGCAACCACCGGCCGGTCGGAAGTGCATCAGGTCATCCTGCGCAATGACATCGTGTTCAGGCCCGCACCTCGTATGAAGACATGGTGGGTATCTCCCACGGCAAGCTTGAACGTGCTCCTGGAAGTAGGGGATCACACCTTGTTGAAATTGCCGGAATACTACCCGAAGGATTATTACATCACGCCTATGATACATGGTACTTTCGGGTTGGGGGTGAAGGTGAACCGGAGAGTTGGCGGGCTGTTCAAGGAGATCTCCTTTCACATGGAGGCAGTGGCGCTCGATACTTATTTGTGGTACACGTTATCACAACGGAATGCGCCCATCCACCGGGCTTTCGGTCTGTCGCTGGCTGCTGCTGCTGCGTTCTAATGCCTCTTCAACACAAGAACGGTCACCGATCGGTCGGCAGTGGTGATGCTGTTACCGGCGTCAATGGTGGCTCCATCTTCCTGGATCGTTCCTGAAGCTGTGTCTATCACCCTGGACCAGGCAGTGCCATATCGCTCGGGTGGTAGCTGGAATTCCACGGCATGATCGGCGGCATTGAGTACGATGAGGAACGAATCATCTACAATGGTAGTGCCGTCCGGCGCGGTCATTCGCAAGGCTTTTCCGTTCAAATAGACAGCGAGTGATCTTGCGACATCGGAATTCCAGTTCTCTTCGCTCATCTCTTCTCCAGATGGATGGAACCACGCGATGTCTTCCACCTGCGTACCATGGATCGGTCTTCCCTTGAACCAGCGCTTTCTCGAAAAGACCGGATGTGAACGGTAGAAACGGATCAACTTGCGGGTGTAGTCCAACAATTCCATGTCCGCATTCCGCCAATCGAGCCAACTGATCTCATTGTCCTGGCAGTAGGCGTTGTTGTTGCCTTTCTGTGTCCTTGAGAATTCATCACCGGCCACGATCATGGGCACTCCCTGTGAGAGGAACAGGGTGGTGAGCAGATTCCGTTTCTGTTTCGCACGAAGCGCATTGATGTTCGGATCTTCCGTCTCGCCCTCTACACCGCAGTTCCAGGAGCGGTTGTGGCTTTCTCCATCCTTGTTGTCCTCGCCGTTCGCCTCGTTGTACTTCTCATTGTACGTGACCAGATCATGGAGCGTGAAGCCATCATGCGCGGTAATGAAGTTGATGCCGGCCTGTGGCTTTCGGTAATCGTCCTTGTACAGATCGGAAGATCCCGTCGATCGTTCAGCGAATTCCGCCAGCATGCTATCGGCACCGCGCCACAGATCGCGCATGCAGTCACGGTATTTCCCGTTCCATTCGGCCCAGCCCGGGGGGAAATTGCCGACCTGGTAACCGCCTTCACCTACATCCCAAGGCTCAGCGATGAGCTTCACCTGTGAAATGATCGGATCCTGGTGGATGATATCGAAGAACGATCCCAGCCGGTCCACTTCATGCAGCTCACGCGCAAGGGTAGAGGCCAGGTCGAACCGGAACCCATCCACGTGCATCTCTAGGATCCAGTAACGCAGGCTGTCCATGATCAGACGAAGCACCGGTGGCATCGTAGTGTTGAGCGTGTTGCCGGTGCCCGTATAATCCATGTAATAGCGTTTATCCTCGGTGAGCCGGTAATAGCTCTTGTTGTCCACACCACGGAAACAGACAGTAGGACCCATGTGATTGCCTTCACCGGTATGATTGTACACCACATCGAGGATCACTTCGATCCCTGCCCGGTGGAATTCCTTCACCATCTGTTTGAATTCGTTCACCTGAATGCCGCTTGCTGGATCACCTGAGCAGAATCGCGCGTCCGGTGCGAAATAGCCGATCGAATTGTAGCCCCAGTAGTTGGTGAGCCCCTTGTCATGCAAGTATCGATCGGTGATGAAATGATGGACTGGCATCAATTCGATCGCAGTGATCCCCAATTCCTGCAGATACTTGATCGTGACAGGGTGGCACAGACCGGCATAAGTACCGCGGATGTTCTCAGGAATATCGGGATGTTGTTTCGTGAAGCCCTTCACATGCGTTTCATAGATGATCGTGCGATGGTAAGGGATCTTCAAAGGCTTGTCATCCTCCCAGTTGAACGTGGGATCCACCACGATGCTCTTCGGAACATTCGGCGCGCTGTCCGTGGTGCTGAAGCTCAGGTCCTGGTCCTTGTGCCCCATCTCATATCCGAACATGGCATCGGACCATTGGATGGTGCCGGAGATCGCCTTCGCATACGGATCAAGAAGCAATTTATTCGGATTGAAGCGATCGCCGTTCGGCGGATCGTATGGTCCATGCACGCGATATCCATACAGTTGACCGGGCTTCAACCCTGGCAGATAACAGTGCCAGATGTGGTGGGTCATCTCCTTCACCTTGATGCGCTGCTCACCATCGCCGGTTGTGGAATTGAACAGGCATAGCTCCACACTTTCAGCATTCTCGGAATACAGGGCGAAGTTCACCCCATTACCATCCCAGGTGGCGCCCAATGGGAAGGGTTCGCCCGGCAGTACACGAAATTCCATGGTCAGAAGCGGCAGATAGATCGAAAGGTTAGGGCCGGATCGGCCGGTACCATGGAGCGATCTTCCTGCCAGATCAGATCCGGCCTTCTTCCTTATAGCGTTGATAAGAGCGATCCACCAGTTGCTTCAGTTCAGTGAAAAGCGCCGGATCGACCCCCTTGAAATTGAAACAGCTCTTACCCTGCATCCGCTTCTTCAGATCGGGGCCGATCTTCTGGAGAAGTTCCGGATAGCAATAGACAGGCATCAAATAGAAGCTCACCGCGGCCTTTTTCACTTGAGCAGATGCGAAAAATTCAGGCTTGCCTTTTGGATCCAGTTTCGTAGTGTCAGTATAGAAGCCTTCGGCGGAATCAGCCTTCCACTTCAATTCCTTACGATAGGGCTCGATCATGGATCGAAGGGCGGAGACTACTTCCTGGGACATATGAACGCTCAATTGACCATTGCCTCAACAACCTCCACCGGATCTTTAGCTCCCTCCACATAGGCCAGCACCTTCAACATCACCGCATCCAGCATCGTATCCGGGCAGCTCGCGCCACTGGTGAGAATGATGGTGATCGGCTTCTTCTCCGGCAACCAGCCTTCGGTCATCTCCAGCTTTTGCGCCGGATAATTGAAATGCTGGACCTTACGGCCGCTGAGGATCTCGCCTGCATCCTTGATGAAATACGTCGGGAAACGCTGTTCCAGAAGTTCTACAAGATGGCTGGTGTTGCTGCTGTTGTAACCACCCACCACGATCGCCAGATCGGCATCGGCCTTCAAAAGTTCGTTGGTCGCATCCTGGTTATCGTTCGTGGCGTAGCACAACGTATCACGCGTATCGGCGAAGTGTGCCTTCAGATCGGCCTCACCGTATTTGCGCAACATCACGTTCTTCAGGTGATCGGCGATGGCTTGCGTCTCCGTGGCCAGCATGGTGGTCTGATTCACCACACCGATCTTCTCGAAATGCTTCGCCGGATCGAATTCCTTGCTGGCGCGATCGCGAAACTGTTCCTCGAACCGTTCCAGCGTCTCCTCACCAAGAATGATCCGGCCGAGCAACTGCGCTTCGGCCATATCGCGGATCACCACTGCCGGTGCCTTGCGTACCGTATGGCTGAACGTGGCGCGCGTCTCTTCATGTTTCGCCTTGCCGTGAATGATCACCGTATGCTCCTGTTCACCCAGTTGATCGCTCCGTTTCCAGACCTTTTCCACGAACGGGCAGGTGGTATTGTAGCGCAATGGATCTATGCCGATCCCGCGTAACCAGGCCTCAGTCTCCAGCGTGGTGCCGAAAGCCGGAATGATCACGATATCGTCCGCACGCAATTCGTTCCGGTCTATCAGCATGTTGCCGCGCGTGTCCTGGATGAAACGCATTCCACGGCTGGTAAGATCGTCGTTCACCGCCGGATTGTGTATCATCTGGCTCAACAGGAAAATGCGTTTTCCAGGATTTTCCTCCAGCGCCCGGTAACTGATCTCTATCGCATTCTCAACGCCATAGCAGAATCCGAAGTGCCGCGCCAGTATGAACCTTACGGGCCCAAGGTCCAGCATGGTGGGAGAGAGGTCCTTCTTGCGCGGATCCTGTGCTTTGCGCAACGCCTTCAACCGCCCGATGAGCCCGCTGCGGTAGTGTGTGGGTATGGTGAACGTGCGCATGCTTTCTCCGTTGGATCGGTAGGGATCCCTGGTGGCGAAGAATAACGCAAAGGTACCGGTTCCTGTTCTTTTGGGCGTGTCCCTCCGCAGGCTGCGGGCCGCGCTCTCCGCTGTAGCTGCCTTGGCTCAAGGGCTTGCGCTGCGCCTGCGGTGGCTTCCTGCGGTCGCCTCCTCGTTGCGCGCGCAAGCACCTTTCGCCTGCGGCAGGCTGCCGCTGCGATCGCTCACGCACATGGCGTTCTTCATCTTCCGTCAGTATCCGCCGCCGCGATCGGCATTCCCACCATTTCCTTCAACAGACGGCTCCAGCCGAGCGGTGTGCGCCACCAACTTCCCCGCAATGCCTCTGGATCGGGGATGGAGATCACGCCAACTTGCACCTGCTCACCCAATGCGCTCTGGTACATTCTTCGTGATCGCCGTGCGTGTACACCCATGGAAATGATGTCCACCGAAGTGATCTCGTCCTCGATCGCCTTTTTCGCAAAAGCTTCTGCATTGGCCCGCGTTCGCCCTCTTTCTATCACCATGGCCGGCACAGGGGTCACTTCACGACCGTTGGGACCGGATGAAAGTATTTCCGCTGCATGATGCGCATATGTCGGTGATCCGGGTCGCCTGTTGCCACCAGCATCTTCGATCCATATGGCTGAGGCCAGAGAATGCACGTTGCTTCCTCGGATGAAGAGATCTTTCGTGAACAGAACATCTACATCTGATGCCGCTCCATTTGCGATCGACGCAATGCGTATCGTGCTGAAGGGTCGGTCCGGCTGCAACCAATAGGATGTCGTGTCACCCTTCACCGGTCTTACCATCGCCGTATCACCATCGATCATAACGATCAAGTGTACACCAGGAAGACCAGCGGTTACGATGCGCACGCCACCTTCCATCTTCTTTGGCAGAGCGACCGTGATCGACCGGTCTTTCCTCAACCAGTACGCGAACGGCCTGATGGTGCCTGTGGTATAGATCCGTTCGTAGCCTCGCCGTTCGATCTCTGCCTTCACCTGTGGCATCAATTCGGGGGGTATCCAGCCTTCCACCACGGCGACACCGGCTCCTGTAGGATCTGTTACCGATAGATATGGATGCAGAAGAAGACCTGTGATGAAAAGCAGTAATGGGATGAGAGAGAACCAGAGAAGAAGCCGTCTAACCATTGTCCCTGCATTTCACAGATGGCCAGGAAAGAACTTTCACACCAGGCGAATAATGGACGCGTTCCGGGGGATGACGCAAGGAAATATCGTTGGCCAGGTCAAACGCAACATCCAGCGATCGAAGTTCCACGTTGTAGAGTGGCCATTCCTCATGATGGACCTCATAAAGTCGCGCTATCCCGCGGTCCATGTAGTACAGGCAATAGCGCTCCGTAAGCCAGATGTCCAAAGCATCCTTTTCCTCCAGTGGTCCCCCCACCACATAGTGCGTATCCAGTTTCTTTCTGCCCGATCGATGCCTTGAGGTAACCTGACCTTCCTTACGATGTATGATGGACCGCTCATAAGGCAGCGCGGAGAGGGACCGCGCGATGAATGCGGATAAGGTCTTTCCCGCTTCGATGCTCAGGAAATGAACGCCCTTGTTTCCATCGCGATCGATGTAGGTACGAACGTTGATCTCCTCGAAGAATGATATGTACTTGACCGAAGGAAGTCCGCGAGGCCGAACCTGTTCCATGGTGAAGGCCACCAGGGAGATGTATGCCATACCATCGTATGTATCCAATGGAAGTTCCTTAGGGACCAATGGGATAAGCTTTTCTTTGGCGATGGACCAATGCAGGAACAATGCATTGTTCCACTCCTGGTAATACTGCCAACGACATTCCGGCGTGGGCCATGGCCGATGTGCGTCATTAGCCAACAACGCCTCCATCATGGCATATCCGGCATCAGGCTGTGCATGAGCTCCTGCAATTCAGCGCGGGCTTTCCGATCGCCTGTGACAATGCATTGGAGCATACCCACTTCGCAGGTATGTATCGCATCATTGGTGCGGCCCAGGTCCGCGAGCATCAAGGCGAGCTGGTAGTAACTGGGAATATGTTTGGGATCGTCCTTCAACAGTGCCTCAAGGTCATTGATCGCAGCTTCCATTTCGCCTTCACGTTTCAATTCCAAGGCTATGGCATAGCGCAGGAACGGATCGCCGGGTTCCTCGGCCAGCATGGCCCTTAATTGCTGCAATCGATCGGTGCTCATGTAGTGAAGGGATGCATGGACCATTCATGCCTCATCTGCTCTGCGCCGGCCACGTTCACGATACGGCCTTTGTCCATGAAGGCGATGCGATCGCCCAGGTGTAACGCATCCTCCCGATCATGGCTCACGATGATGGCCGAGGTACCATGTTCCCGCAAGATGGCCTGCACCTCATTGCGGACCTGGGCACGTGTTTGGCGATCAAGATCGCTGAAAGGCTCATCGAGCAGGATCACCTTTGGCCTGAGCACCAGCGATCGCGCGAGCGCCACACGTTGTTGCTGGCCACCGGAAAGCTGGTGCGGGTAGCGATCTTCGAGACCGGAGAGTCCCACGGCCTTTATCTCCTCCTGTACCCTTTCGCGCTTCTCCTCCCTTGGCACCTTATGAAGACCGAAACCGATGTTCGAAGCCACGGTGAGGTGCGGAAAAAGTGCGAGTCCTTGAAAGACCATTCCTACAGGACGGTGTTCCGGGGCCAGCATGATATGCGGGCCGCTGAGCACCGTGCCGGCCACTTCAATGGTGCCGCTCAACGGTCTTTCCAGTCCTGCGATCAGACGCAGAAGAGTGGTCTTGCCCGATCCGCTGGGGCCGGCCAGGATGAGAACCTCTCCGTTGGCGAGCTCCAGATCGATCTTTTGCAGCACGGCAGCATCGCCACGATGAAAATGAAGGTCATGGATGCGGAGAACGACATCGGGCATGGGCCCGCAAAGGTATGGGACCGATGTTGCGTGAGGGACATGAGCGGAAAGCCCGGACCCGGTGCTTCCGCAATACTGCGGGAGCACCGGGGAGGACTTGAAGCGTTGGCCCGGCAGCGGCTGCTTTTGAGCCGGTGGCACGCCCCAATGGCTCAGGAGCTACGGCCCAATAGATCTTCCAACACCAGCAACGGCAACAAACCGCAGATGACGATGAGCAATGAAGGCCAGGATGCGTTGCGGAGCTCCTCGATCGATGCCAGTGAATAGGCCTGTGTGCTCAAGGTATCCACATTGAAAGGCCGGAGGATGAGCGTGAGCGGTAGTTCCTTGATGACATCGATGGAGACCAGAAGCGCTGCGGCAAGCAACGCCGGTCCCAGTAGGGGAAGATTGATGCGGGTGAAGGTGCGCCAGGGTGATGCCCCGAGCGATCTGGCCACTTCATCCAACTGGACGTTCTGCTGCCGGAGATCGCCGTATAGCGGCTGAGTGCCTACGGCAAGGAAACGAACGGTGAACGCGTAGACCAGCAATGCGGTGGTACCGATCATGGCGTAGCCTGCTGCGGTATGTTCATCGATCCACCCGGCCATGGCCATTACGCCGATGGCGATGACCGCACCGGGTATGGCATAACCAAGCCCGGCCAGGGACAAGGCTATGTCCGATCGGCGGCCATGCCTTCTGCGAAAAGCGAAAAGGATGGCGACAGCGAGTGTGGAAACGGCGGAAAGTGCAGCGATGTATATCGTGGTGCCGAATGCAGGAAGAAGTTCCAGGAGCAGGGCCGGATCCCAAGTGGTGACGACATCGAGGATGATCTTCCCGATCGGCAGTGCGGCACCCACGGTGAAGATGAGCAGACACCAGAGTACGGCGAATAAGCTATTCGTACCTGTGAGCCGAAGGCGTTTCGCGGCAACTTGATCGGTGGTCTGTTGTATCCCTTTCCTCGTCCAACCTTCAATGAAAAGAAGCAGGCCCACCAGTGCAAGCAGGACCATGCTCAGGCGCAGAGCGCTGCCGGTATCATACAACCCGCCCCAGCTGCGGAAGATGCCCGTTGTGAGCGTACGGATGCCGAAATATTTCACGGCCCCGTAATCGTTCAACGTCTCCATGAGCAACAGGAGCGATCCGCCGGCGATCGCAGGACGGGCAAGCGGCAAAGCGATGCGCCGGAAACGGCTGATATCATTCGCTCCGAGCGTTCTTGCGGCCTCCAGCTGAGAGCCCATGCCTTTGCTGAACGCAGCCCTGGCCGGCAGATAGATATATGGGAACAGCACGAAAGCGAGCACAAGACCCAGACCGGTAATACTTATGATATCGATACGGATGCCGCTGATCTGATGGAGCCAGATGCTGGTGCGCCCGGTAGGGCCGAAGAGATCGGCGTAGGCAAAAGCGCTGATGTACGTAGGAAGGGCCAGTGGAAGGACCAAGGCCCAACTGAAGATCCGGCGGCCCGGAAAATCGTGCATGGCCACCAGCCATGCGCTGGGCACCGCGATGAGCAAGGCGATGACCAGGGTGATGGAGGAGAGCTTGATGGTTTCCCGCAGATGATCGGGAAGAATGGTGGATAATACGTAAGGCCATTCCGGTGCATTGGAATGGAGCGGAGCGGTGATGACAACGAAAAGCGGCGCCGCAAGGATCAGTGCAAGCAGCGATATCAGTGTGAACGGCAGCCTGTTCTTTGCGTTGATGATCCCCTGCCTCATTGTCCTATCGCCAACCTGCGGCCGTCATGATCTTCACCGCCTGTGCATTATTGCGAGCAAGAACAGCGAGGTCCAACGTATCGGGGATGAATGTTCCGAAGGACAAAAGTTCAACGGGCACCTGTACTCCTTTCTTCACCGGATACTCCTTATTACCATCGGCGAAGAGCGCCTGCGCTTCATCACTTGAAAGGAATTCGAGCAAGGCGATCGCTTCTTCCTTGTTCGGCGCATACTTCGTGATCCCTGCGCCGCTGATGTTCACATGTGTTCCGTATCGGCCCATTGAAGGGAACACGACACCGATAACTTCACGAGCGCGCTGCCGCTCCGGTTCGTTGCCGGCCATGATCTTTCCGATGTAATAACTGTTGGAAATGGCGATATCGCCGATGCCTTCGGCCAGCGCAAGTAGTTGATCGGTATCACCACCTTGTGGTTCGCGCGCCATGTTGGACACTATACCGCGAGCCCATTCTTCTGTCGCTTCCGTTCCGATCCGCTCTATCATGGCGGCCACCAGGCTTTGGTTGTAAACGTTCTCGGAACTGCGAACAAGAAGCCGTTTTTTCCATTCGGGATCGGTAAGGTCGTTGTAGTCCTGGATCTTGGCCGGGTCGACCTTTTCCTTGTTGTAGGCGATCACCCGGGCCCGCATGGTAAGGCCGAACCAATGGCCTTGAGGATCTCTTAGATGCGATGGAATATTCGACTCCAGAACGTTGTTCCGTAGAGGTTGCAGCAGACCCCGTTGTGTCGCCAGACCCAACCTGCCGGCATCCGCCGTTATCAACAGATCGGCCGGGCTTTTCGCGCCTTCGGCCTCAAGCCGGGCCATCAACTCATCATCACCGGCCTGAACCATGTTCACTTTTATGCCGGTGCGTTCGGTGAAAAGTTGGAAGAGCTGCTTATCGGTTTCGTAATGGCGATGGCCGTAGATGTTCACTTCACGTTGAACATCGATCGATGAATGGTCTTCAGCCTGTTCAGCCGATCGGCATCCGAGCAATAACAATAGAACAATGATCGGGAGGAACTTCACGTGATCTGCCAGTAAAGGGCGCGAAGCTATTCAAGCGTACCATGCTTGTGTAATCGCATGATCGTGGTACTGCTCAGAAATGGAAGCGCAGGAAGCCAAAGGCAAGCGACAATGTGGGGTCATCCTTCGCCAGGAAGGTGATCGCGTCCCGGGAAGCAATTCCTGCATCCCACGTACCCTGCCCTGCAATGAAGGTGATGCCCAGCGGCACCTTCAGCCCGTAATCACCTCCACCGCTGATGCCGGTGCTCAACTGCAACCAACGGACCGGCAGGATGTGCCCACCGATGCCGAACAAGGGTTTCTCAAAATTGCCGGGCGCATCATTGAGCGGCACAAGGACATCGAGCCCCACTTCGATCAATTCATTCACCACCAGACCGGCACCGAGCCTCAAGTTCGTGGGTAGCGCAATATTCTCACTGCTCACTTCCTCCCATTCCAGCAGGCCGGAATTCGTAACGAAGTCATCCAGGCCATCGAAAAGATCGTAGTTCTCCAAGCCGTTCGTTGCAAGGTTCTCAAGCACGGCATTGGTGCCACGGAAAGCATTCCCAGACCAGTTGATGGACCCGATGTTATTGACCGCTGCGGCGAGCTTGATGCGATCGTTCAGGATGGCCGATAGCCCCAGATCGAATCCCCAGCCGTTACCGGCACCCTGTGGAAAGAACGCCTGCCGACGACCACGTCTTCCCAGGCCGTTCCCATAATCGATGTCGAAGTTTGCACTGAGCGATGAGAAGGCGTTGAACTCATTCCCATCTGCGCGGATATCAATGATACCCACACCCACGAGATGCTTGATGCCCACCCCTGCAAAGAGGTGAAGTCCTTCATTCTGCACCACCATTTTTCCATAAGAGAGGTTGTATTCACGGTACCAGGCCGCCTTCAGATGCGATCCATTCAAGAGTTGTGCGAGCGGCTGGGGATGGGTCGCAAGACCGACCACGATACCGGTAAGTTGCTCTTCGGTCAGCTGATCGCTGTTCGAAATGGTATCACCCGAGGCCAGGACAAGCAGATCGAAATAATCGGCAGAGCTGCCTTCAAAGATGAGTTCTGATACCAGCCGGTTGAACTTCGACGACCATTGTGCATGGTCGCGGATCTGGAAACCTATGCCGCCCCACGGCTGGCCATGATAAGCAGCACCGAAGAACATCACATCGGCATTCAGTACGAAACCTGCATCTGCGAAGGCCTGCGCGGCATCCTTCTTATCATCCCAGTTGAAGTTGCTTCCACCTTGGAAGATCTCCGTGCGCAATCTGTCCTTCGTGAGTGCGGTGCTGTGCAGTGAATAGGAGCCCTCGATAAAACCGATGGATATGGTCTTTCCTTCGTTCTTCGGCCGCCAGCCGAGGTTCGCCGGATCGATGCCGATGCACTGGTAGTCGGTGACAAAGGTGACGGCCGCACCACGCCCGGTGGAATTGAAGACGCTCTGTTCCAGTTGAGCGACGGTGTGGTTGATCGATAGCAGGAACAAAGAGATGGAGAGGATCCGCAATTTTCCGATCGAGGCCATGGAGATAATTGATGTTCGAACGAAGTTAGGGTCGTTGGAAAGTTCCTGGTCGTGGCGATCCTTCTTTTCAAGGCATTCAATATCTTGCCTGCGCACACCACCACCATGCGTTACTTACTGTTGCTGTCCCTCGGGCTGCTGCCCTTTATCGATCTGTACGGTCAGGAGACCCGCTCCAATACCGTGGTCTATCATTCGTTCGAAGAATTCCGATCGGACTCTGGATCGATCCATCTCGACCATGAAGGAGTGCTGAAATGGGGATTCAAGTTCTTCTATCTCTTCAGGGCTCCTGATGATGATCTGGTCTCCTACAAGGAAGGGACGATCTGGGGTTTCCGCTGGCGCGATGATGTGTTCCGCTGTGCCGGACCTGATGGTGCTGTACGGTTGATCGAGAAGGGTGATGTTTCATTGTGGCGGGGCAAAGGCCTGTATATCTCGCATGGGACCGATGGCGACCTGCTCCCGCTTGAAAAATTGTACAACAGGAAGTTCCGGGCAAGATCGAAAGATCAGGATGCCGGCACCTTCGGCGTGCTCTACGATTGTCTCCAAGCCTGTCCTGATACGCAACTCGCACGCCGCTGTGTCAAGGATTTCAATGGCGATCTGCTGGGTGAGCTGAAATGAATCGGCTCATCGATCGGTGCATTCGTGGATCGAAAATGCATTGTCTTCTGGAATTTCCATGCCTATAGGGCGCACAGCTGCCGACGGGAATTCAGGAAAAGTTCAGGTGCGATAAGATCGTGGATCCCACGCCAGGGCGCTGATTTCGATCTACGCGAAGAAAGGTTAAGTTCAGCTGCGGCTGGTTCGCTTCGTGGGCTTCGGTTCCACTAACCTCACACCGTCCTCTTCGATCTCTACTTTACGCGTCTTGTACAACGCACCCAGCGCTTGCTTGAAAGCCTTTTTGCTCATGCCGAATTCAGCGTAGATCTCTTCGGGTGAACTCTTATCGTTGAATGGGAGGAAACCACCAGCACCCTTCAACCGCTTCACCAAAAGATCCGTGTTCGCATCATTGTACTGCCGGTAACCGATAGGCTGCAGCGTGATGTCCAGCTTGTTGTCCTCGCGGATCGTCTTTACATAGCCCGTGAGCCGGTCGCCCACGGATACCTGTTTGAAGATCTCGTTCGCATGCACCAGGCCGCCATGGGCATTGTTAACGATCACCGATAGACCGAGATCGCTTCGGCCGTGTACCAGCAGATCCACCGCTGACCCTGCCGTACCGTGAGGTGCCTGTTGTCCAGGAACCGATCGATGAACGTGCTTCCATGTATCCGGCCGGTCTCATCATTCAGCGTTACGCGCACAACGTACCAACGCTCTTCCATCAGGTCGCGTTGTTGCTCTTCATGCGGCACCAGCAGTTCGGGCTCCAGGCCCCAATCCATGTAAGCGCCCGCACGGTCCTCGTACAACATCTTCATGTTGGCGAATTCGCCCACCTGCGCCTTGGGCATGCGACGCGTGGCGATCGGCCGGCCATCCCGATCGTGATGCACGAACACCTTGATCGGCTGGTCTATCGCATCCCCTGGACCTTCTTCTTCTTTTGGCAGCAGTACCTCGATATCGTCATCATCACCCAGCACCAGACCAGCACCCGTCTTGCGAAGGATCTGCAGTTCCTGTATGCGCCCCATGCGTACCATCGGCGTGAAGGTAGGGAGCTGATGGCGGTATCGGCGAAGGAGATCCAGGACTTGAAATTTGTCATACATATCTTTGAAGGAAACAGGAGCCATGGATGTCCGGGAAATAAAGAAGTCCATCATAAACCTTGTACAGAAGGAGAATGATCTGGATCGCCTGGAGACCATTTTAAGGTTGATGGAGAACGCACAGCGCGATCTTGGGCCGGATGACAGTTTGTTGTTGGATAGTGTTCTGATCGCTGAGCGCGAATATGCCGAGGGTAAAGGTGTAAGCCTGGAGGCAGCCCGAAGGATCATGAAGAAGGGTGGTGAACAGTGAAGGTCACTGTCTCTCCGCAGGCATTGAAGAGATTCAATGAGTCTTTGGATCTCCATCCGACAACCGATCTGCGATGGCGTGATCGGATCAGCGATCGAGTATTCGATCACGTGGAGTTACTCTCCAGATATCCAGGTCTGGGGGCTATTGAGCCACAATTGGACCATTTGGAAATGGGACATCGCATGTTGGTCGTCGGTCATTTCAAGATCATTTATCGCATTCTGCCCGGTGAGATCATCGTACTCGATATCTTCGATTC